>JBFXAV010000176.1:0-6037 GCA_050183935.1 Candidatus Korobacteraceae bacterium
TTGGAACTGATGGGAGAAAATTCACGGACAATCAGCCCTTCAATAAAGGGCCGGGTGGATTCACTGTCTTCGGGGTTGGTGCCGTAGTTCCCGATTTGCGGGTTAGTAAGAACTACGATTTGGCCGGCGTAGGAAGGGTCGGTGAAGATTTCCTGGTAGGCGGTGATGCTGGTATTGAAAACAACTTCCCCGTAACACTCGCCTTTGGCGCCAAAGCCTTTGCCACGGAAGATTCGGCCGTCTTCCAGGGCAAGAATTGCCTGCATTTCTTCTCCCGGGGGTGGATTTTAGTAATTTTATCAGAACGAGAGTTGTGGAAACCGGCAGAAGAAAAGGAATTTTCTAGCGCAGCAGCCCCAGCTTTTGCATAGGCCAGTATACGAAGACTGCTTTGCCGTAGATCATATCCCTGGGAACCGGACCAAAATCGCGGCTGTCGCTAGAGGCGCTGCGGTGGTCCCCCAGCACAAAGTAGCTGCCAGGAGGCACCACAATCTCAGAATGCGAGCGGGCATCCAGAAACTCCAACGGGACGTAGGGCTCGTGGAGAGCGAATCCGTTGACGTAGACACGTCCGAATTCAATCCGCACACGATCTCCGCCCGTGGCAACCACCCGCTTGATGTAGCTCTTGGAAGGATCGCGCGGATAATGGAACACCACAATGTCGCCGCGAGCGATGCCCTCAAGATGGTAGACGAACTTGTTGACGAAGATGCGCTCCTGGTCCTGGAGCCCTGGAAGCATGCTGGTTCCCTCCACCTTGACCGGCTGGTAGAGAAAAATGATGATGAACGCAGAGACGAATAACGAAATGAAAAGATCGCGGACCCAACCGACAAGAACTGCCTGAAAGTGGCGCTGGGGGCGCGGTTGCTGTTGGTCCTCTAACGTCATGAATTCAAACCACCAAGCGAGATCATTATAGCTGGTTCCTGAGCCAGGGAGGAGGCTGATTTCCCGCTTGGCCGGACCAGCTTTGTACTGCGGTTTGAGCGGGTTTTCGGGTTACAATTTCTTCCAGCGAGGTTCCGATGAAGCGATTCCCCGTTGTTACCCTGATCCTGTCTCTGGCTACCGTGTTGTGTGCCCAGGGTGACGTGCCTGCCCACCACAAGACAGCACCCAAGAAAACGGAGAAGCTCGCGCCCATTCTCGCCAAGGAGCAGCTTCTGGGCCCCAACTTCCGCCACCCTACCCAGAAGCGCGCCTATGAATTGGCGGCCCAGGTTTACGAACTAATCTACCAGCAGCCCTGTTACTGCCGTTGCGACCGTTCTGTAGGCCATACCAGCCTCCGCACCTGCTTTGAAACCGATCACGCGGCACACTGCGCCGCGTGCATGCAGGAGGGTTTTTACACCTACCTGGAAGCCAAGAAAGGCAAGACCGCCGTACAAATTCGCGAGGGCATCCTGAAGGGCGAGTGGGAGAAGATCAACCTGGACACGGCATATACCATCCAGTAGGGGACTGGGTTCGGCTACCTTTGTAGCCTGGCTGTGCCACTACCGAAAGCGATGTGGCGGTGGATAACCAGAGTTGACGACTGCTGGACAGCCAAACTACTATACCTGCTCACGTGCCGGACACGGTCGCCAGCCTCCAGCTTTTCCACAAGACCTATGGGGAAATTCTCAAGGGCGGAAGGCTCCCGTTGCAAGGTATTAAGCTGGAGTTTCGCAGATTTCTCTTTGGGAACTATGTCCTAACTTACAGATAACATAAATGGTTAAGAAATCAGAAGGACGCGCAGCGAAGGTGGCGAAACCGGGAGCAAAACCGGCTTCCCCGGAAAAAAGCCCGGGCTTTCAACAGGCTGTGGAAAACTACCAGCAGGCGCTGAAGCTGCTGCAGGAGCGCAAATTTGAGCGTGCCAAGGTTCTGTTCCAAAAGGTAATCAGCAGCGGTGTGCTCGAACTAGCCGACCGGGCGGCAGTTCACCTCAACACATGCAACCAGCACCTTGCCCGCAACAACACCACCTTCAAGACGCCCGAAGAGCACTACGACTATGCCGTTTCTTTGATGAATGTGGGCGACTTTGTGGGCGCTCGGGAACACCTGGAAAAGATTCTGAAGCAGATGCCCAAGGCAGATTATGCATGGTACGGGCTGGGCGTGCTTGAATGCCTGACAGGGCACCTTGAGGACTCCCTGAAGGCCCTGGCCGAGGCGGTGCGGCTGAATCGTACGAACCGTTTCCAGGCTCGCAATGACTCCGATCTCAAGAACCTGATGGATGATCCCCGCTTTACCGAACTGGTATATCCCGAGCCGGAACTGGACTCGGGAGTACAGTAGCGAGGAGCACGTTGAGCGGGAAGGAGAAATCCGGCAGCCCTTTGGAACTGGATCCGTCCGGCCGTTCAAGCCGAGGAACCGGGCTGAAGGTCGTTGCCATTGGAGGTGGAACCGGTCTCTCCACTCTGTTGAGGGGACTGAAGCAGTACGTGATCCGACCGGGGGAAACGTCCCGGTTTGAAGGGCCTTGGATCTCCGAGCTGACCGGCATTGTGACCGTCAGCGATGACGGAGGATCCAGCGGAAGACTACGCAAAGAACTGAAGCTCCCGCCTCCCGGCGATGTGCGTAACTGCATTGTCGCCCTCTCCGAAGATGAAGCCCTGCTCTCGCGGCTCTTTCAATACCGCTTTCGTGGCGATACGGCTCTAGACGGCCACAGCTTTGGCAACCTGTTTCTGGCGGCATTGGCTGGGGTAACCGGCGACTTCGCGGAAGCAGTGCGGCTCTCGTCGGAGATTCTCGCCACCCGAGGCCATATCTATCCGGCAACAACAAGCGACGTTGAGCTGGAAGGAATTATGGATGACGGCAGCCGCGTGCGTGGGGAGACCAGCATAACCGGAAGCCAGCGACGTGTGGTGCGCCTGGAGCTTGTTCCTCCCAATGTAGAGCCGCTTCCGGAAACCTTGCAGGCGATTCAGCAGGCAGACCTGATCACGCTGGGACCAGGATCGCTTTTCACCAGCCTGATTCCCAACCTGCTGGTGAAGGGCATGCCGGAGGCGATTGCAGAGTCCAAGGCGATCAAGGCATACGTCTGCAACCTGATGACGCAGGCGAATGAGAGTTTGGGATTGACGGCCGCGGATCATATCCGGGCCATTTATGCGCACTCCAGGCACCGAATTTTTCAGTTTGCCCTGGTGAACAACAAGGTGGCCTCGCGGGAGCTTCGCGCGAAGTATGCGCTGGAGGCTTCCACGCAGATTGTGGTGGACGAGCAAAAGATTAAAGAGCTGGGTGTGCAGCCGGTGTTCGGCGACTACATGGAAGAGGAAGGCGGGGTGGCTAGACATGCCACGGAACGGGTGGCGAAAGACCTGCTGGGGCTGGAGAAATCTGGCGTAAGCGGGCAACGCGTAGAGGAAGGCCAGCGGGCAGGCACTGCGCGGTAAAAGCCCGGGAACACCGGCCCACGGATACAACCTAAATTCCGCGCATGGCAAACACGAACGTGTGCAGCATAATCGCCAGATCCATGAAGAATCCGCGATTGCGAATGTAATAGAGGTCGTACTCCAGGTTTTCGTGAATCTGGAAGGCGCGGTCGGCACTAATCTGCCATAGCCCGGTCAGGCCAGGTTTTACCTGTAGGCGCTGGCGCTGCATCGCGGTGTAAGTATCCACGATAAACGGCATTTCCGGGCGCGGTCCCACCAGCGACATTTCTCCACGAATCACGTTCAGGAGCTGCGGCAACTCATCGAGACTGCTACGACGCAAAAAGCGCCCGATTGGAGTAATTCTGGGGTCGCGACACTCCTTGGGTGAATACTCGTACGTGGGAGCGTTCGCGTACATAGTGCGAAACTTGTAAAGGTTGAAGAGCTTGCCTCCCTGCCCCACCCGCTTCTGAACAAAGAGCGCCGGTCCGGGAGAATCCAGCCAGATGAGGGCCGTAAGCAGTATCCACAGGGGAGCAATTGCGGCCAGAAGCACTGCGCCAGCAACCATGTCGAAGACACGTTTTCCGATCTGATAGAAGGAACGCTCGACTGGCCCGCCAAATGATGCCAGGAGAAGGCCATCGATATCGGCGTGCTCCACCCAAAGATCAGAAGGAACGTTGCTGGGAATGAACGCCACGTTGACCCCGGCATTGGTGGATTCGTTGAGCACAGCCAAAAACTTTTCGCGCTGCAGCGAAGGAATGGCGATCACCACCATGCCTGCACCATGTTCTTGCAGCAACTGTTTGGTGAGCGGTCCAGAAACGATCGGCACGGAACGCTCCCGCTTGTAAGCACTCTCGTAAACACGCTCTCCCGCAAGTGCAGGATTGTCATCCACAAGCACCAGCGGCTCCAGGCCAAGTTTGGGAGAACGGGAAAGCGCGCCGAAGACACGGCGTCCTGTATATCCGGCTCCGTAGATTACGACTTTGCGAACACCAAACCCGCGAGCATGTAACCCACGGACAACGGAGTACACAAACTGCTTTTGTGCTATGACCGCCAAAACTACCATGCCAGATGCACCGCTCAAGAACGCAACCGAGCAAAAAGGCACCAGCAGCAAAATTACGGCCAACAATAGCAGATAGACCTGGGCAGAGACACGCAAGATCCGTTCGGTCTCCTTCACGCGCAGTAGGCTGTTCCCAGCATGGTAGGCGCCCTCGCGATCAAGCATGAGAAGAAACAGGAAACCAACGACCCAAATGGCAACCCGGGAAAAAGCCTGCCCTTGGGGAGGGAACAACCTGACAGCCAGATGGATGGCTCCCACGACCGTGAGCACGTCGACGGCTCGCTCGCAGAATGTGAGGGCAACTTCGAATCCTCTGGAGATTTGCGGCTTGGGCCGAACCGTGACCAGACTTTCGGCAATAACGGGAACTGGACTGGCGAGCGAGGGGTTCTGATCAATCTGAGTGATGGTGCCCATTTACGAGAAGGCCTCCAG
Organism: Candidatus Korobacteraceae bacterium; assembly: GCA_050183935.1. GTDB lineage: Bacteria > Acidobacteriota > Terriglobia > Terriglobales > Acidobacteriaceae > DASZRZ01. Next base: position 4,933 of record JBFXAV010000176.1, read on the forward strand.
ACGATTCATGGCCGAGCAAACTCGATATTAGATACTGCAACTGATTTGGTGCACCTCAAAACATCCACGAAAAACTATACAAACGAGTGTACATCACTACAGATACGTCAAGTCAGGTTCCGTATTCAGGAATACCTGTCAAAAATACCTGTAGAATAACGCCCTCAAAATTTAGCGGCTCTGAACAAGCGACGCGTCTTTGCGAGTGCGAGAAGTCATGAAACGCCATGCGAGCTTCCAGACAAAAAGGGTGTTGTTGACCAGATATCGCTTCCAAAGGCGTGATGGGTCTTGCAGCAGTCGATGCAGCCACTGCAGCCCAAATCGCTTTATCCAAGCGGGCGCATCCCTCATACGGCCTGTATGCAAGTCGAAGGCAGCGCCAACTCCGATCATGACCTTGGTTTCCAAACGCTCGATATATTGCCGCATGAAACGTTCCTGCTTGGGAGTACTGAGACCAACCCAGAAAATATCTGGCCTGAGCGCAGCAACTTGCTCCACAAGCTCATGCTCCTCTGCTGAATTGAGCGACCTGAATGGAGGAGTATACGTTCCGACAATCCGGATTCCCGGGAACCACCGTTCCAAGTTTGCTTTGAGTTCCCCGGCCACACCAGGGTTGCCACCGTACAAGAAGTGGGACTCACCGCGGACCACGGATTCGGCGCAAACCTGCCTCATGAGGTCCGGTCCGAAGACACGGTCCATTTCCGCGAATCCTTGCCTTCGACCAATCCAAACGGTAGGCATGCCATCGGGGGTAACCATGAGTGCATGATTAAGGGTTGAAAGGAAGTCCGGATTGCGCTGAGCCTCCATGATGCCATGGACGCCCGTAACGCACACATACCCACGGTGTCCGGCAGAGACAGACTGCTGCACAACAGCGACAGCGCTCTTCAAATCGAGAGCATGCACGCCTACGCCCAGTACATCCACGCGCGGAATATTAAGCGTTGATGGATTCGGCACGAACACCTGCAATGCGGCCGGCCTTGCGCAGTTCGCCTTCAATCCACTTGTAGGTCACCGACAGGCCGCGCTCCAGCGTGATCTGCGGCTCCCAGCCCAGAACCTTCGCCAGCAACGTGTTGTCGCTGTT
>JBFXAV010000177.1:0-5987 GCA_050183935.1 Candidatus Korobacteraceae bacterium
CCGCTGGAGCATTCCATCTTCCTCTTTACCGCCGCGCTGGTTGCGGGCGCGCTCAACTCCGTCGCAGGAGGCGGAGGGGTTATCGCTTTTCCCGCGCTAATCTTTGTCGGGGCGCCGCCCATCCAGGCCAATGCCACCTACACCGCCGCACTGCTGCCGGGAGGAATCGCCAGCATTGGCGCCTATCGCAAGACTTACTCGGAGTCTCCCCAGTCAACCCGGCTGCTGCTGCCGATCATGGTCATCGGAATTGCAGGCGGAGTCATGGGCGCGCTGCTGCTGCTCAACACTCCGGCGGCGCTGTTCATGGACCTGGTGCCCTGGCTGCTCCTGATGGCAACCGCCCTGTTCGCCATCAGCCCGCGAGTAGTTCCCTGGATGCGGGCCCGCGCCAGCAACTGGAAGCATGGCGGCCGCGCCATTCAGTTGTTCACCGCCCTGCTGCAACTCGCCATCGCCATTTACATCGGCTACTTCGGCGCCGGAGCAGGAATCATGGTGCTGGCCATGCTCGCGCTCATGGGCGTGGAAAACATCCACGTGATGAACGGCCTCAAGGTCCTGCTCGTGGTGGTCTGTAACGTCGTCGCGCTCATCACCTACGCCGCCGGCAACGCCGTCATCTGGTCTTACGCTGGCCTCATGATCGTAGGCGGCATCATTGGCGGCTATGGCGGAGCCTGGGTGGCCCAAAAGATGTCGCCCTCTCAGGTGCGCTACTTCGTGATCGCCACCGGGCTGGTAATGTCCGTGTATTTTTTTGTGCGGTAGGGAATATGCCGATGGTGTTCTCGGCTTACCGTCTCGGGCCGGAGCGTTTATATGGGTCCCACGTGGCGGTCGCTTCAAACAGAGAATCGGCAAGACCGGTGTTGTAGCGCACGGCATCGATAAAGCGCTGGCTGAGCATTTGACCATCGCGCTTGCGAATCAGGCTGTAGGGCGTCATGACGCTCTGAACCGGCTTGTAGTTGTCGTATACCTCGTCATCCTGCACGCGAAAGCGATCTTTGTCGCGCCAGAAAAATGTCTTCTGTATCGGGAGATGAGTGTTTACGTCCAGGTAGAGGGTCACCTGCTCGTTGCTGGCGTTCATAATGCTGACGGTATCGGTGGGCTTGCGCTCGACTACGGCTGGGCCATCGTAGAACAGGGCGGTACCACTCGCCGGCAGCCACTCGCGCAGGACTTTGGGCAGGGAGAAATGGCGCTGCCGCACGTACTCCGTCATGGATTCTTCCTGCTCGGCAGCGGTTCCACGAAACGTGATTTCATACCCCTTGTCAGCGTTGTAGACGTACACCACGTCGCGCTTCTTGGTCAGCTCAATGCGTTCTTTGTCGGGCCACTTCCAAAAACGCCAGTAAGGAGCACCCACGCTGCGCGGCTGTCCGTTGTAAAAGCTGTAGGTACGGCCCTCCTGCTCCATGTCCTGCAAGTTCAGGTAAGCCTCGCCCCCGAGCGCCTGGATGCACTGGCGCAAAAGCTCGGCTGCCTTTTGCGCGTTGGGATCTTTTTGCGGTGCGATGACAATGCTATTTGGCGAATCTGAAGACGTACTCCCCAGAGGGGCACCCGGGGCATTCTGCGCCGCGGCGGTAAGGGACAACACGAGAACCGCACATAGCACAAGCTTCATAGAACGACGCGCAAGCGGCACAGCCATTGTCTTCTAGTTTAGCCGCTTTTGTGGTGGAGAGGCCAGAAATGCGAGCTGCGGGTGTCTATTAGCCGAAACACTTTACCTGCCGTATCCGGCTCTCCTTCGCAGCCTCGACGAATGCCCGAAAGATCGCCCGCGAAGACGGCTCGCCATCAAACGTCCGCTCAGGATGCCACTGCACAGCCAGGACGAACTGCCCCGGCGACGTGCCTTCAATTGCCTCAATCACGCCGTCCTCTGCCCACGCCACTGCACGCAGGCCGTCACCCACAGCATCCGCCGCTTGGTGGTGGCTGGAATTCACCCACAACTTCTCGCCATTTGCCGCAGGTCCAAGAATCGTTGCTAAGCGGGACTCCGGCTCGACGGTGACCGCATGCGCTTGCGTCACCGTCCGCTCCGCCCGGTGATTAATCGGCGATTCAACGTGCTGGATCAGCGAACCGGTACGCCACACGTTCAGTGACTGCATTCCATAGCACACCCCTAGAATCGGTTTGTGCAGGTTGAATGCATCCTGAATCAGCAACTCATCGGCATTGTCTCGGCGTGGATCGGAAGCAGCCGTCTGCGGATGCCGCTCCAGCACTCCGTACTTCTGCGGGTCGATATCGGCGCGGCTCCCCGGTAGCAAAATCGCCTGGCATCCGGTGGCAATGCGGGCGATCTCCTGGTTCGACAACCCAAGGTCCACCACCACCGGCTCCGCGCCTGCCTCCTCCAGCGCATGGAGATACTGGGGCAAAGCGCGCCCAGCGTACTCCGAGTCGGTATGCGGAACCGGGATGGCGACGCGGGGCTTCATTCCAAAGAAAATCTATCACGGAGACGCAGAAGAATTAGGTGCTGAACAGCGGTTATCAGAAATTGCACATCACCTGTTGACGGGAGCCGGAACACCTGCGCTGGCCAGGCCCGTTCGCGCGTAGTACAAATCTTCCACCGCCTTCTGCGTCCGCTGCGCTAATTGCTCCATGTCGCGCGGGTTCAGGCCTGCGGTAGAGATAGGTTCGCCAATGATCAGCTCCACTGGTCCTGGTCGTATGTGAAAGCTGTTCATCGGCAGCACCTCGCGCGTACCCACCAGCGCCATCGGGACAACATCCACTCCAGCCTTAATGGCTACATAAAAGGCGCCACTCATAAACGGCTGTACCTTGCCATCCGGAGAGCGCCCGCCCTCTGGAAAAACCACCAGCGGCATTCCCGCCTTGAGTGCCTGCACCGCTGCATTCAGGCTGCGCATGGATGCACGCGCGCTCTCGCGATCGATGGGGATCTGTCCTGAGCGCCTCAAATGCCAACCCATGAATGGGTAGCGGAAGAGCTCTTTTTTTGCCATGATGCGAAACGAGAACGATAAGTGGACGTAGATCACCGGAATGTCGAGCGCCGAGAGGTGATTCACCGCATAGACGGCCGTGCGGCTTGCGGGAACTCGCTCCATTCCCGAAACGCGTACCGGACAGCGCGCCGTTTTCAGGATCAGCCAGGACCACAGCCGCGCAAACCCGTGCTGGATGCGCCCGCCGCGATCGATCAACGACGAGAGCAGCGACAGCGTTCCCAGAATGGCGGTATACGACCAGATCAGCGGGTCGAGCACAAAGATCGACCGCATCCAGCTCAGCCGGTCGTGCAGTTTGGAGCGAGGCGTCACGTACCCAGATTTTATCTTGCGCCGCCAATAACGAGGCCAAACCATTGCGGCTGACTGTGTTCTGCCTGTTGTTTCTCCCGCTCTTTACGTCGCCCGCGCTGGCGCAGTTCGAGCAACCGCGCCTCGAGGCTGGCGTTCATTTCACTACAGTGGATATCTCCGGCCTGGGTGAAAAGCCCGTCGGTGGAGGCGGCAGGCTCACACTTCGCATGTCCCGGCTCGTCGCATTGGAGGGCGAGGTCAACCGCTTCCCCATCGGCGGCGCCACTGCAAATTTCCCCATGACACAGGTGCTCGCCGGGCTACGCATAGGCGGTCGCATCGGGCCATTCGGCATCTTCGGGAAGGTGCGCCCCGGCTATACACGTTTTGACGCATCGTCTTACGACCATCAATTTGGCAGACGCGCAAATCTCGATCTTGGAGCCGTGATCAGCCTGTACTCTTCGCGGCACTTCGGCGTCCGCTTTGACTTTGGCAACACCCTGATCTTCTTTGGGAACAAGCCCGTGCAATCTCCAGCTGGAGTGTCCCTGGGCACGCGCAGCAATTTCCAGGGAGGCGCAGGGGTATTCGTGCACTTCTAAGTTCGCGCACTTCTACGGAAGTACGGAGTGCCGAAATTTCTTGCAGACTTGTAGAGACGTAGCTCCGCTACGTCTCAGACAAAAAAGTCGCTATTCACGTTGAGCGAATCATTCACATTCCAGAAAACCAGCGTCCGCGCTAACCTGAACCAGTCCCGTTTTTGCCATACACCTCAGAGGCGACATGACCAAAGAAGAAGTCATCCGCAAATATCGCGAGTACTTGTTCCCATCCGTTGCGACTTATTACAGCGAACCGCTGGTCACCGACCACGCCAGCATGCAGTACCTGTGGGACGTGGAGGGCAACAAATACCTCGACTTCTTCGGCGGCATCGTAACCATCTCCGCCGGGCACGCCAATCCGCGCATCACCTCCAAAATCAAGGATCAGATCGACAAGCTCCAGCACGCCTCCACCGCATTTCCCAACGAGGCTGTAGTTGCCCTCGCCGAGAAGCTGGCACAGATCACTCCCGGTGAGATCAAGCGCACATACTTCACCAACAGCGGCACGGAAGCCAACGACACCGCCGTGCAGCTCGCTCGCCTGCACACCGGCCGCATGGAACTCGTGGCCCTCCGGCACGGCTACAGTGGACGTTCTTCCACCGGGCTGTCGCTTACTGGTCTGAGCACCTGGCGGCAGTCACTTCTTCCGGCCTCAATCGGCGTGGTCCACGCCGTAAGCCCCTACTGTTACCGCTGCCCCTTCGGCCAGAGTCCGCAAAGCTGCGGCATCGAGTGCGCGCAGGACGTGGAGGCGGTGATTCAGACGGCCACCTCCGGCCAGATCGCGGGATTCCTCGCCGAACCGATCCAGGGTTTGGGCGGATTCATCACGCCTCCGCCGGAGTACTTCAAGATCGTGTTCAACATCGTTAAAAAGTATGGAGGCGACTTCATCTCCGACGAGGTGCAGACTGGCTGGGGACGCACCGGCCGCAAGTGGTTCGGGATTGAGCAATGGGAGGTTACTCCCGACATCATTACCGCCGCCAAAGGCCTCGCCAACGGAGTGCCTGTGGGCGTGACCATGACCACGGACGCCATCGCCGCCAGTTTTCGCGGAATGCAGATCTCGACGTTCGGCGGCAATCCGGTGACCTCGGTGGCGGCCAGGGCCACCATTCAGCTGATCGAAGAAGACAACCTGCTGGAGAACGCGCACGTTGTCGGTGGCTACTTCCGGCAAGGCCTCGAAGGATTAAAAGAGAAGCACACGCTCATCGGCGACGTGCGCGGCATGGGATTACTGCAGGGCATGGAATTGGTCAAGGACCGCAAGACGAAAGAGCCTGCGCCACAGGAAACTAACGCTCTTCTGGAAGAGGCCCGCCGCGCGGGATTGCTGATCGGCAAAGGTGGCCTGTGGGGCAACGTGATCCGCATGTCGCCTCCGTTGAACATTAGTAAATCAGATGTTGATGAAGCCATCCGCATGCTGGACGCCGCGTTTGCTGCGGTGGAGTCGCGCCGCAGGTGAGATTCTGTTGGCGCTTCTAGTGTGCTGTTCCGGAAATATATGCACAAATCAAAGGGGTCATTCTGAGCGACCGAAGAAAGCGAAGAATCTCTGCATTTCAGGCAAATACATAGATCCTTTGGACGCAGGACGCCTAGGCACAAATTCTCGGTAGCTCAGGTATCTCTGGGACGCTCCCCCTTGGCTCACCGCAGCTTCAAAAACCCGCCATCGATCGGGTAATCCGTCCCGGTCATGAATCCCGCTTCGTCCGAGCACAAGAACAGTGCCAGGGAAGCCACTTCCTCCGGCTGGCCCATACGTCCTATCGGCTGCGTGCGCGCCAGGGCGCGAAACATCTCTTCCTCGCGCCCGGGATAATTTTTCTTCAGGTAGCCTTCGACGAACGGCGTAAACACCCGCGCCGGCGAAATCGAATTGCAGCGGATACCATGCGCAAGATAGTCCTGCGCCACTGAGTAGGTCATGGCCAGCACCGCCCCTTTGCTGGTGGAGTAGGCAAAGCGGTCGGCAATTCCGGTGGAACCCGAAATCGATGCCATATTGAGGATTACTCCCTGCCGCCGCGCCTTCTTCTGCGGAATGCACGCC
>JBFXAV010000178.1:0-5971 GCA_050183935.1 Candidatus Korobacteraceae bacterium
GAATCTGCTCGCACTACCTTCTCAAGATCGGGAATCGCGCCGCGATAGTCTCCAAGGCCAATAGCCGCGAGCGCGCGGCGATAGTGCGGGTCTAGGGTGTCGGATCGCGAGGTAATGGCGCGGTCAAAGCACTCGCGCGCCTTGGCATATTGTCCGTTCTGGAGGTAGAGGTCGCCGAGTTCTTCGTAGTTCGCCGGAGCAGGGTTGACCTCGACGAGCGCCTGCAACTGGCGAATGCGCTGCCGCCGTGGCAGAACTCCGAAGGAGTCCTTCAGCAGAGCAACGTCGGGAAGCGCCTCGACAGCAAGATAGACAAGGGAACCGAGCCCGCCGCCGATGAGGATAATCCACAGCCAGTAGGTATCCGGCCTGCGGCGAATGAAGTGGAGAATGGCCGCTCCCTGCAACAGGAGTCCCCAAGGATAAAACAAGTGGGAAAGGGCGAACATGCGGCGTTCGGAGATTATAGACGCCACAGGCAATCTGGATTGAGAAGTTAGTGCTGTACTGCGCTGAAACTCAGGCGCGAACCAGCGACGCAATCATCGATTCAAAAATCTTCATCCCGTCCGTGGCGCCCATAAGAACTTCGGCGGAGCGCTCAGGATGGGGCATCATGCCCAGGACGTTGCGGCCTTCATTGCAGATGCCGGCAATGTTGTCGAGAGATCCATTGGGGTTCGCTGCGGGAGTGACCTCGCCCTGAGGAGTGGAATATCGGAATACGATTCGTTCTTCCCGACGAAGCTGGCTAAGCGTGGCATCGTCGCAGAAGTAATTGCCTTCCATGTGGCCAATGGGAATCTGCAGCGCCTCTCCGGCGCGGCAACTATTCGTGAATGGGGTATCGGCGTTTTCCACCCGCACCCAGACCGGCTTGCAGATGTACTTCAACCCGGCATTGCGCATGAGTGCGCCAGGAAGGAGATGAGATTCACACAGGATCTGGAAACCGTTGCAGATGCCCAGCACCAGCCCGCCTCCGTCGGCAAACTTGCGCACGGCCTCCATCACCGGAGAAAAGCGCGCAATAGCCCCCGTACGCAGGTAGTCTCCGTAGGAAAAGCCCCCGGGGACAATGATGGCGTCGCAATTCTCCAGGTCTTGCGACTCGTGCCAGAGACGCGCCACTGGCTGCTTTGCAATCTCCGAGAGAACCCAGTGAGGATCCTGGTCGCAGTTGGAGCCGGGGAAGGTGATAACGCCGAATTTCATGCACTCTCTCGCTGGCAGGACTCAATTCAAGTCTAGCACGCAGGTGGCAGACAGCATGTACGCGTAGTTCGAAGTCTCTGTGGAAACTTGGCACCGTGGAATCGGCAGGGCTGTCCTGCTCTGTGGCCGAGTGGGACGGGCCCAGAGCACAAGCTCAAAGGCCCATCCCGTTTGCATTTCAAGTTGGAAGGAGCGCAGGCGCAACTGTGTTGCAACTCTACGGCTGGTTCGGAGGCGCGGGCGGTGGCGGCGGTGCTCCCGGTGGACCAATGCGCCGGTTGAAGATCACATTGCCTCCAGCGGGCATCCCCATCGTCATGCCCATGGGAGGAGGAAACATCATCGGCATGACTCCCTTTTCCGCCTGCAGGGTCTGTAGCTTCTTCCACTGCTCCGGCAGCAGCACCTTGCGAATGGAAATCAGCATCCCAGCGTAGATTTTCGAGAGCTGCCCCCGGGCCACCACAAGCTGGTCGAGTACCTGATTGATTTCGCCTTCCTCAAGATACTCGGCATTCATCAAGGCATCCAGGCGCGTATCCAGTTTCTGGGTGCTGGCAGTGGCATCGATCAATTGCATGCGGTACTGGTAGAAGCTCTGGTCGATTTCCTTCTTCTGCTGGTCGGTCAGGTGAAGGTCATTAGCAATTTCGGAGTTTTTCCACCATGGACCAATCATGGGAGCGGCAGAGAATGCGACCACATCGCCAGGCTGGCCAGCGATCCTCTGGGTGCGGCGAACCTGCATCTGCGCCTGCCCAGGAGTAGGTGTGGGTAGGGGCGCCTGGGCGAGCGCGACCTCCCATGTGGGGAGATATTCTGCCTCCAGCGCAGGCAACGTCATAACTTCGGGGAGCTGTGCCTCGAAAACATCGTTTTGTTGTACCGGTTCAATTGCCTGGATTTGGGCGGACAGCGGGCACGCCAGCAGCAACACCGCCGCCGCAGCCGCCAGGGATGCGCTTTTCATTGCACTCCTCCTTCACTTGCTTCGGGTCTTGTATTTGCATCTCGAACAGAAACTGGATTGAACTGCGCGGCCATCAGCTCCTGGGCCAGCAGAGCGGCTGGTTGCAGGGCCATGGGCGGAGCTTGCAGTGTGCGCTCCACTTCTGCAAGCAGGGCGGCGTCGCTGGGGAGTGCAGCCGAGGCGGCCATGGGGTCTGCAAACTCGGAGGCGCGCTGCTGCGCTATCGGCTGGCTGACCTTCACGGGGCTTTGGAGAAGCAGCAACCCCATCGCAAGCAGGGCCAGCATGCCAGCGAAGGCGGGTACAAGGCGCTTCCGGCGTGGATGGGCGCGTTCCAGCGTCGCCTGGAGTTGCCAACTCCAGAACGCCGGCGGCCGCTCAGCGGTAGCGGCTATCTGGCCGCGCATAGCGCCGAACATCTGCTGCCATCTTTGCTGCTCGGCGCGGCACTCGGAGCAGACGGCCAGGTGCTGCCCAGCGACGGAGCTTAGTGTTTTGTCCGCCAGTGCGGCTGCGAACTGATCGTCCGTCAGGTGATGATTGTTCACGTTAGTGGTTTCGCTGGTCATGGTTGTTCCCTGGTTGCTGCCTGTTCTATTTGTGTTTCACCTGCCGCCGCACGGTCGCGACAGCACGGGAGAGATGGCTCTTAACCGTTCCGAGTTCCACTTCAAGAACCTGGGCGACTTCCTCCAAAGACATCTCGTGCACAAACCTCAATAGAAAGACCGCGCGCTGCTGCGACGGGAGGCGGTCCACCACGGCCCAGACTTCCTGCAACTGCTCGCGGGCTAGCAGGGCCTGCTCGGGAGAGACAGTCTCAGCCGGGGCATCAATCCGGTAAGGCTGCTCGCCATCGGAGCTGCCGGCATCGAGAGCTAGCAGGCGTCTCCAGAAGCTGCGACGCCGGTTCTTCGCCTCATCGCGCGCCAGGTTTACGGCAATACGCGACAGCCAGGTGGCGATACTGGAATCTCCTCGGAAACTGCTCCAGTTCCGGTACGCCCGCAGGAAGCACTCCTGCGTAAGGCTATCGGCTTCGTCGGGGTCTCGCACAAAGCTGAGCAGCAGGCGATGGATGCGACGCTGGTGCGCGCGCATGACTTCGGCGAACTCCTCCGCCGAGATTGCCTGGCCCGAGTCTATTCGGCCCACCGGCCCCGTCAGTGCCGTTTCTCCCACGCTCATGCGGCCTTCACCATCTACAGACGAGGAACCCGGAAACGAGTTTACCGGTGCGAAAAAAATTTGGGAGTTCCTAAAGTGCCTCCGATTCAGGAGCTAAGGCAGCAAACTTCATCTTGCCTTGGTCCAGGTTTCGGAATAACCAGCTCAAAGCAGAGGTGGGCAGTTATTTGCGCGCGCCAAAAGCTGCGGCAGACTGGCTATCGGCACGCTTAAGGAAGTCTATGCCCTGAGGAACGCTCATCCCCAGCACGGGCTGGTAGTCGCTGGTGAACTGCTCCTGGTTGATCTTGAGGGTCTTAAACAGCAGTACCCGTCCAGTGAAGTTAAGCACCATTCGCCGGATCATCCACCGGCCTCCCTCAACCGGGATCTGCTCAATCAGAAACTCGCCACCTTCATGCAGCTTCCCAAGAATTCCCCAGCCAAAGCTCACATCCTGAATTAAGTTGGCTTCCAGCCGCGTTAGCCGACGGGCAGGCAGGGAAATTTGCATGCTTCCCGCCATGCCGTGGAATGCCTGGGTCTCACGAGACGGAGGGTTGAAGTTGGGGTTGGGGCGGAAATTCAGAACCACAAATTCGCCCTCCTTGCCCGAGTGCACGCCCCCGTACTGGTAAAGGAAGCCGTCCGGAAGGGCGCGAATCACCTTGCGGATGCGCTCGGTTTCCTCTGCCTGTTCTTTTTGTTTTGCGCGCAGTTCTTCGGGATCATTCACTAGGCGTTGCAGGCGGAGGTCCTCCTGCGCTGTTTGTTCCGCTGTAAGAGGACTGCCATTCACGGAAACGATGCGTCCGAGCAGAATCTGCTCGGTTTCCACCATCTGGCGGACTTCCTTGCGATCAGGGCGGACCCGGGTATAGCGGTATGTGAGAAGAGGCCGCGGACGGGGGGCGAGTTCGTTGGCCACTACCTGGCGGACGAGGTCCTGCGGATTCTCCGGCAAACCTGCGGGGACACCGCCCGACGGAGCTTGAGCAGTCGCTAGAAGCGGCAGCACCAGCAATGCCAAGGATGTCAGGATCCCTAGTTTGATCCGGCGACGGGAAATCCGAAGATGGGAAATTCCATAAACCAAAGGTTCCTCTTATCTATCGTCTGTTCCAAGTCTCTTAAGTTTAGACGAGGTGGGCAACCTCATAGTTGCAGTTCTATGGGTACGCGGCGGGTTACGTAAGTAGGAGCAGGCGTGGAAGCCCGCTTATCGGCCCGGGAGGAAATGCAGTCCCCTTGAGCTCCAACCCGCCAGCAGGAGACGCTGTTCCCCTGGTCTACGGCTCCCTGTCCGACGGATGATTTCCTGCCGGGCCGATGGCTGTGGTGATTGCATCTGAAGCGCCAAACCTGGACGCTCCGGTTGATAGCAATTGCCCCTGCGACTCTGGGCCAGATGGTTCCTGGGGGCCGGTAGCCACCTGTAACAACATTCCCAAGATGGACCGCACAGTACCACCCATGCGCATGGCAGTTCCAGATGCCTGGCGGCTGCTAACCGTTGCGATACCCAAGGGCCGTGAACCAAAAACTCGATTGCTGGGTTAGTAAGCGTTGAGTATAGTCGGCGGAGCCAAAGATAGGTCGATTCCCGCGGAACTGCACTCAGGGAAAAGAAGTTCTTGTCTTTTCAGCGAGGTGAGCTCCGCCGGGGAGACTGGTCGGCTGAGGAGGCGGCGGTGGATCCAATGAATCCGGGCGATGGAGGACATGATGTGCCCCTGACGGGTGCGCACATCGGCAAGTCGGTCGTCATCAAGGGAGAATTGTCAGGTAGTGAAAACCTATTTGTCGATGGTGAGGTTGAGGGCAGCATCCAGCTCGACGGGCACAGTCTGACCATTGGCCAGAATGGACGCGTACGCGCCAATCTGAAGGCCAAGGACGTGGTGGTGCAGGGCCGCGTGGATGGCAACGTGACCGCCGGTGACCGTTTAGATCTGCGCAAGACTGCAATCGTTACGGGGGATATTCAGGCGCAGCGCATCGCTGTGGAGGATGGCGCCTTTCTGAAAGGCAAGATCGAGACGACAAAGGCGGAGTCCGTGAGTGCATCTGTGAACTCAGGCCAGCCGCGCCCCGATTCGAAGCAGGCTGCGGCCATGATGTCATCGGGTTCGGTTAGCTCGTCCGGACCGGTGAACGGCGCGCAGGTTCCCGGAACGGAACCGAAGCGATAGAATCAATAGGAGAATCGTCAGTTCACGTGGACTGACGGCGACAGGCGAACGAACTAGGCCGCGAACCATGTAGGCTTGTGCGTTGCCTTACGCAGAAACGATTGCGATTCTCTAGAAAGTGATGGGTCCGGTTACGCATTCCTTGCTGAAGTTCTTCCGTGGCACAGCCGGCGCGCGCGAGTCGGCGCAGCCGCAGCCGAAAGTTCGCCGCCGTTCCAGTGGTATGGGTGAATTTACCCGCACCGTGCGCATGCAGGATGGACTCTGCGTGCTTGATCTGGGATGTACGTCGCCCACCAACATCTCCTACCTGACCAATCTTGGGCACCGGTTGTATACGGAAGACCTGCTCACTTCCTCGCACGACCCAGCCCTGCGCGTAAGCGCGGAGGGGGAGAGCACCGTGGATGTCTCTCGCTTCCTGCGC
>JBFXAV010000179.1:0-5954 GCA_050183935.1 Candidatus Korobacteraceae bacterium
ATCTCTAGCGAACACACAAGGATTTCGAAGCGAGGACTCGCGCACAGCTTTTTGGTGGATGGAAGAGAATGTCTAGTCCACTTCGGGTGCTTATTGTCGAGGATTCGGAAGACGATTGCCTGCTACTGACTCATACGCTACGTCGCGCTGGCTATGACTTGGCTTTCGAGCGAGTGGAGCGGCCGGAAGCAATGAACGAGGCACTGGATACAACGAATTGGCATCTGGTGCTCGCAGATTACTCCATGCCCAATTTCGGAGGAGATGTAGCGCTGGCCATGCTGCGGAAGCGAGCCCTCGATATCCCGTTCATTTTTGTCTCCGGCACCATCGGCGAAGAAGCAGCGGTTGCGGCAATGCGGGTCGGGGCAAATGACTACATCATGAAGGGAAACTTGAGTCGCCTTGTCCCTGCGATTGAACGCGAGCTTCATGAAGTAGAGGTACGACGGCAGCAACGGAACGCCGAACTAGCGCTCAAAGAATCCAACCTTCGTTACCGTGAACTGGTTGAGAACGCAACTTACGGGATCTACTGCTCAGAAATGGAAGTTCGCCTGCTTGAAGCGAACCCCGCGATGGCCAAAATCCTGGGGTATGACAACAAACAAGAACTGCTCTCGCTCAACCTCAAAGAGGACGTGTACCGGAACGAGGAACACTACCTGCGTGTAGTTCGCGAGGCGAAAGAAAATGGCTCCGTCAACGGCCTGGACGTGGAATGGAGGAGAAGGGACGGCAGCCGTATTCTCGTCCGCCTTAGCGGCCGCGTGCTGTCCAGTAACCTGATTCCAGAAACCCGGCTGGAGATGATTGCAGAAGACGTTACCGAGCACCGAACTCTCGAGAAGCAGGTAGCTGTCCTGCAAAAATTCGACGCAATCGGCAGGTTGGCGGGGGGAATCGCGCATGACTTCAACAATGTTATTGGCGCCATTCTCGGCTGGGCTGATCTGGGACTCCAGGATGCCCATGCGAATTCATCACTAAGGCGATACTTCGAGCAGATTCGCGATAACAGTCAAATGGCGGCAAACCTTACGCGCCAGCTGCTGGCATTTTCCCGCAAGCAGTCCCTTGACCCTGTTCCCGTTGACCTGAGCCAGATGGCTTCGCAGTTCATCGAGTTGCTTTCCCGCACCATCGGACCCTCGATCAAGATTACAAACCACCTGCGTCCTGGCTTGGCCGCTGTTCTGGCGGATCCTTCTCAAATCCAGCAAGTACTGATGAACCTTTGCCTGAATGCCCGTGATGCCATGCCGCAAGGTGGCGAACTGCTTTTAGAGACAGCTGAAGCAGAGGTAAGCGCCGAATACGCGCGCACCTATACCTATGCAAAACCCGGCGGGTACGTGCTCCTCACGGTTGCAGACACCGGCATAGGCATGGATGCGACTACCCTGGAAAACATTTTTGAGCCGTTCTTCACAACTAAGGAAGCAGGGAAAGGAACTGGGTTGGGCCTGGCGACAGTTTACGGAATCGTCCGGCAGCACGGCGGCTTCGTACAGGTTTCCAGCGAGCGTGGTTCCGGCACTGTCTTTCGAGTGTACTGGCCCGAGGCGCAGGGAAAGGCGAAAGACATTACGCCTATGCCGGAATTGCCTTCTTCTGGAGGTGGAGAGACTCTCCTGTTCGCTGACGATCATGAAGGAATCCGCGCGTATGCAACTGAGGTTTTGGGGAATATGGGCTACACCGTACTCGTGGCATGTGACGGAGAAGAAGCTTGGAAGCTTTTTCAGGAACATAACCGTGAGATTGCCTTGCTGGTTCTGGACGTAACCATGCCCAAGCTCACTGGCCCGGAGGTTTACAAGCGTGTCTCCAGCTCCTATCCGGGCGTACCGGTCCTGTTTCTTACTGGGTACAGCAGGGAAATGACCCTGCTGCGCAGCTTTGTTGACGAGGGACACCCAATGTTGCAAAAGCCCTTCTCCCAGCAGGACCTCGGGAGGCAGTTGCGTCTATTGCTCGACTCCCGGAAATCTTCCAACAGTATTGAGCGGGCCGGATGACTCACGCTTCCATTCGCAAAAGAATCTATACCCTTGAGAACGCACTCGCGACCATCTGGTCTGCGGTTAATACGATTCGCATGGTTTTGCAACAGCGGGCACCAAGCCGGACTGTATTTGCAACTGCCACGCTCTTTTATTTTCTAGGTTCGCCGGCGACCGTAGCTGCCATGCCGGGAGGTTCTCCACGCGCTCAAAGCGAATCGTTGGATGGTTCGGCCCTTCGAGACATGAGTCTGGCGGACCTTGGTGGAATTGAGGTGACCACGGCTTCCAAGGAGCCCGAGCAGGTATGGCATACAGCGGCCGCTATCCATGTGATCACGCAGGACGACATCCGGCGTTCCGGCGCGACCACAATCGCGGAGGCCCTCCGGCTTGCCCCAGGCGTTCAGATTGCACGCATGGACTCCAATCACTGGGCGATCGGCATACGCGGATTCGCGAACGGATTTTCAAAGTCAGTTCTTGTCCTGATTGATGGACGCAGTGTGTACACGCCATTGTTTGCCGGCGTGTTCTGGGGCCTGCAGGATACGCTTCTGGAAGATATTGACCGCATTGAAGTGATCCGGGGACCGGGAGCCACAATCTGGGGCTCGAACGCAGTCAATGGCGTCATCAACATCATCACCAAGAACAGTCAGCAAAGCCACGGATCCATTGTTTCCGTAACCGGAGGTACCATTGAACAAGGCCTCCTCTCGTTTCGGTACGGTTCCGGAAACAACAGAACCCTGGATTACCGGCTCTATGGAAAGACTTCCAGTCGTGGAGGGCAGTTCCATCCCCAGGGAGCCAACTTCGATACCTGGCGTATGGGGCAGGTCGGCGCTCGGATGGATTGGTCCCACGGCGACCGAGACACAATTTCGCTTCAGGGAGACAGCTATCGAACTGGCCAGGGCCAACGGGTTGGAGTCGGATCCTTGTCTCCGCCGGCGCAATTGATCGTGGACGGCGCAGCCGATGTTTTTGGCGGCAACATCATCGGTAAGTGGCGGCATCGCTGGACCTCGGCAGGCGACACCCAAATCCAGGCATACTACGATCACACCGATATTCTGGTTCCGCACTTCGGAGAGATTCGTAACACTGTCGATATTGATGTAGTTCATCACCTCTCGCGCGGGCGGCACAATCTGGCCGGCGGAGGAGGTATTCGCTGGAGCCCCGCTCGCTTCATCCAGACAGTTCCAACCCTGAACTTCACGCCGCATCGCCAGACCAACCGCATCTTTAGCGGGTTTCTTCAGGAAGAAGCTGCCATTGTGCACAACCGGCTGTATCTGACGTTTGGCTCCAAGCTGGAAAACAACAACTACAGCGGACTTCAGTTTCAACCCAGCATCCGCCTGCTCTGGCGTCCTACATTGGAGAGCACGCTCTGGGCCTCGGTCACACGCGCCCTGCGAGCGCCTTCGAGGATTGAAAGAGATGTGCAGTTAACAGGGTTCGTGGCTCCCGCTCCTCCGCTGCCTATTTTCATCCAGGTTGAGGGGAACCCTGACCTGCGGCCCGAGCGCCTGGTTGGATATGAGGTTGGCTACCGAACCCTGCTGCATCCTCAGCTGTATGTTGACGTATCGGTGTTCCATAACCAGTATTCCGATCTCATCAGTTTTGGCGATCCGTCCATCTCCATTGATGAACAACCCCCGCCAACGCGCATTACCCTTCATGTGCCGTGGGCCAACGGCATTCGAGGCGCGACAGATGGAATTGAAGTATCTCCCGTATGGAACCCAAGGTCATGGTGGCAACTCAAAGGGTACTACGCTTACTTGCGCTTTGGCCTGAGCAACAAGCCTAACAATGGCGACACGGGCACTGTTACAAGCCTGGAGGGTTCCAGCCCAAAACATCAAACCTTGGTGATGTCGGCGCTGAAGTTGCCGTGGGGCTTTCAGATTGACCAGACCTATCGATATGTCAGCTCGCTTCCGGCACAGCGAGTGCCTTCGTATCACACCGCAGATGTCCGTCTGGGATGGCGGTTCGCGAAAGAGTTCGAGCTTTCCGTTGTAGGCCAGAACCTGCTTCAGCCTCGCCATGCTGAATTTGCGCATGACCCCGGCCCTACCGTTGGAATTCAACGCAGCGGATACATCAAGCTCAATTGGAGCCGCGAATGATCACGGCGTTGGGCAACCCTGATAACAGCAAGTTGATTGTTTCCAATCCAACTTCTGGTGGCAATGGGAGATGGAGTGCTTGGGGTTTCCTCCTGCTTTTAGCGATAAGGCTGTTGGCAGGAAGCCATGCTGCGCTGGCACAGGCCGAGAGGCCCACGGAATACACCGTGAAGGCAGCGTATCTTTTCAACTTCGTCAAATTTATCGAGTGGCCAGCAGGCGTCGTAAACGACAACTTGCTGCGCGTATGTGTGTTGGGAAATGGCCCGCTTGGGCCTGCGCTGGAACAGATGGTGACAGGAGCCACAGCGAACGGGAAGGTTTTGCAGGCCATCCGAATCACGCGTCCCGGCGAGGCAGTTGCGTGCCAGGTGCTGTTTTTAAGCGCCTCTGAAGATGGCCGTCTTCGAGAAGTGCTGGAAGCTCTGGGCGCCTCCGCCGTGCTCACCGTTAGCGATCTCCCTCTCTTCAGCCAGCGAGGAGGAATGATTGAGCTTGTCTTGGAGCAGGGTCGAGTGCGGTTTGAGGTCAACCTTGCGGCCGCGAACGCAGCGAACCTGACGTTGAGTTCAGAACTGCTCAAACTGGCGCGCCGCGTGCGGACCACGACGGCAGGCAGGGGTTAACGTGGCTGCAAAGGGCATGATCGCGGAAGGCTCGATTGCTCGCACGCTCACCAGAATGAACATGCTGGTGAGCACTACCGCTCTGCTCATTGCATGCGTGGGATTTGTCACCTTCGACATATTGAGTTCTCGTGAGCGTCTCGTCCAGACTCTCACTGCCCAGGCAGACGTGGTCGGCGCTGGCACTGCGTCTGCGCTGTTGTTCGACGATTCGGAAGCGGCTGGCCGGATGCTTTCTGCATTCCAAAATTCCCCGAATATTATTTCGGCCACCCTCCTCAAGGCAGATGGACAGGCTCTTGCCCGTTACGGGCGCGATGGAGACACGCTGCTGGAAAAATTGCCCGAGGTTGCAGAAGGCCAGCGGGAAGCACACTGGTTCCGCGACTCCGACCTGCTGGTTGGGTATCCGGTGGTGTTTCAGGGAAAAATGATCGGCTGCGTCTACTTGCAGTCCGACTTGCAGGCGTTGCACAGACGCTTGCAGCGATACGCGGTCATTGCAGGAATCGTTTTGATCCTGTCATTGATCGCTGCTCTCGTGGTTTCTTCCTTCTACCGGCGCGCCGTAGCCGACCCCATCGTGGCCCTCGCAGAACTTGCGCGAATGGTATCCCGCGATAAGAACTACTCCGTTCGTGTGCCTATCGAAACCAGGCGTGGCGAGGTAGCAACGTTAGTCGTCGCATTCAATGAGATGCTGGATCAGATCCAGCAGCAGACGCAGGAGTTGCGTAAGGCGCACGATGAGCTGGAAGACCGCGTGGAGCAACGAACTGCGGAACTCATGGCTGCAAACAAGGAGCTGGAGGCGTTTTCTTACTCCGTTTCCCACGACCTCCGGGCTCCGCTGCGGAGCATCGATGGCTTCAGCCAGGCGCTAGTCGAAGATTACTCCGGCTCACTCGACAAAACTGCAGTGGACTACCTGCAAAGGATCCGTGCCGCAGCACAGCGCATGTCAGGGCTGATCGATGACATGCTCAATTTGGCACGGGTAACCCGCAGTGAAGTGCACCGGGAGGCGATCGACCTGAGCGCAGTGGCAAGTAATGTCGCAGAAGAACTTAAACAGCGCAATCCCGAACGAAAGGTCGAATTTTCGATCTCCAGTGGAGCACTCGCCAATGGCGACATTCGCCTGCTGCGAATTGCGTTGGAAAACCTGATTG
>JBFXAV010000180.1:0-5928 GCA_050183935.1 Candidatus Korobacteraceae bacterium
CTTACCGCAAAGTATTTACAATAGGGTCATGCACCCCAGCGAGTCGGCTTTATGAAGAGCTGGTCCATCAGTATTGGACGGCTGTTCGGCTCCGAACTTCGGATCCACGTTAGCTTCCTGTTCCTGCTTGCCTTTGTGTGGATGTCCGAGTCCTCGCAGCTTGGCACGCGCGTTGTCGAGCGCTCGCTGGCCTTCACCGCGATTGTTTTTGGCTCGGTGCTGCTGCATCACCTGGGACATCTCTTGTTTGCCGCCAGCCGCGACCGCGCCTCCAGTCAGGCTCGCGGACGCTGGCTGAGCCGGGTAGTGGTTTTGATGCCCATCGGCGACGTCGCTCTCACCGGAGCGGCCGCGCGCTCCAAACCCGACGCCGATCAGGAGTTAAAGCGCGCGATCCTTGCTCCGGCCCTGAACCTGGCGGCTGCGTTGATTGTGGGCAGCATCGTGCTCACAGCAATGCCCGAGACAGACTTGCGCGAGCCCCCTCTGGTTACGGCTGCCAATCTGCCGCGCAGTGCGGTCTGGATCAACATCATGCTGGCCGTGCTGAATTTCCTTCCGGCATATCCCATGGATGCCGGGCGCGTGCTCCGCGCACTGCTAGTCCGCAAGATGGAGTTGCTCCCCGCCACGCGCAAAGCGGTTGGCATCGGCCAGGGCTTTGCGCTTTTGTTCATGATCGCCGGCATCTGGAACACCTGGTGGATGCTGATTGGTTTCTTCCTCTTCCTTGCCGCGCAACTCGAAGAACGATCGGTTTTGTTTCACGCAGTTCTGGACCAGGTAAAGCTTGAAGAAGTCATGCTTACCGACTTCACCACGCTCTCCCCAGCGGATACGCTGGAGTTTGCGCTGGAAAAAGCTGTGCATACCTTGCAGGACGACTTCCCGGTGGTTCGCGGCGGCGATATGGTCGGCGTGATTTCGCGCCGCCACATAGTGGACGCGCTTCGTGAAGAGGGCAACGGCTACGTCCAGGGCGCAATGATGCGGGGCTTTGGAGTAGCCAACCGTACGGACACTCTCGGCGCAGTCTTTTCCAAGCTAACAGCTCCTGGCAACAGCATGCTGCCGGTGGTGCATGAGAACCGCCTGGTTGGAATTGTTACCTTGCAGAACCTGATGCACAGCATGTCGCTGCTGGCAGAGAAACGCCGTGCCGGTTTCGGGCAGCAAGCCTGATCGCGGAGTTTTCCATGGCCGATAAAGTCGAAAAGTCAGAAGCCGAATGGCGGAAGCAACTCACTCCTGAGCAATATGCCGTCTGCCGCGACAAGGCCACAGAGCGCCCATTTTCGGGCGAATACTACCGCACCAGCGAGCCTGGAAAATACGTCTGCGTTTGCTGCGGAGCCGAACTGTTTACCTCGGAGACAAAGTTTGACTCCGGATGCGGCTGGCCCAGCTTCTGGGCGCCTTCTGAGCGAAACATCATTCGCGAAGAAGAGGACACCAGCTTCGGGATGCGGCGAGTTGAAGTTATGTGCGACCGCTGCGGTGCGCATCTCGGGCATGTGTTCGAGGACGGCCCTGCGCCCACCGGGCAACGCTACTGCATTAACTCCGTGAGTCTCAAGTTCACTCCCGAGAGCTAGTCTTCAGGCACGCACGAGGAACCATCACCTCACGACCGTAACCTGCCGCCAGCCCGCGACAGCCCCGGGGCGGCCGCTTTCTTCTTCCTCGGCATCCAACTCTTTCAGTGATTGGAAATTCGGCTTGGATCGCAGAATTGCCATGGAACCTATTGACCTCAACACTGCTCCTCCCAACCGTCTGACCCAGCTTCCGGGTGTTTCGAAGGACATTGCCTACAACATCGTCCGCCATCGCGAGCGCCACGGGTGGTTCACCGCATGGGAGGAGGTGGCGACGGTTTCCGGCTTTCCAGTAGAGCGGCTTGAGGAAATCAAAGTTCGCGCCGTTCTCGGTTGCCCGGAAGATCGTCCCAGACAGAGTCAAACCGAGTGCGTTCCTCCGCGCCATGTCTCGGAAGAGACACTTCAGCGGAAGCAGCCCGGCACAGCCGGATACACCAAGAGCATCCGAGCCGGGCGCCGGACTTCCAAGTTCCACAACACCCCCGACCGGAAGCGGTAAACCGGTGCATCGCCCCCCTCATTTCTTTCCGATTCTGGAAATCTGGTGTCTTCGCCGGCCTGTCGCCATGCGCTTCCGCCCACTTTTCCACCACCGGACGCATTCTTCCTCTGCCCTATACTGTGGATCGCCTGTGAAAGCCGTGGATGTTCGGGCCTGCCTGAGATCAAGACCTGTTTCTTCCCCAGGCGTCATCCCCTGTACGCCTTTATGAACAGGCGTCATCCAGACGGGAAATGCAGCTCTCTGTAGGCTTTGCCGTAGATATCCACATTTCCGAGCTAATCTGCTACTGCTTCTGTTTTAATGATTTTTCTTTTGATATAAGTAAGTCAAAGCAGTTGCGCCCCACACCCCGGATGGCCTTCCCGGAGAACGGGACTGGGAGAAATTGAACTGCTCACCAGCCTGATGTGTTGAACTCTGCGGAAAAGTACCGGGGATGCGCCCATATTGCGTCCGCCTTTTTGTGGCGGCGCCGCTGACCGGGGGAGAGCACATAATGGAAATCACAGTCAGCAAGTCTGAACTTTTGAAAGAGCTCACCGCCACCCAGGGCGTGGTGGAACGCAAGACCACGATTCCCATTCTCTCCAACTTCCTGTTTGAGGCTGCTGGTGACCGGCTTACCATCACGGCTACCGATCTGGATCTCAGCCTGCGGACCTCCTGCGCGGCGAAGGTGAAGAAGGAAGGCTCCTGCACCATCCCGGCTCGCAAGCTATATGACTATGTAAAGCTGCTTCCCGATGGCGACATCAGCATCAAGATGCTGGAGAATCATTGGGTCAATATCCGCTCGGGAAGATCCAATACCAAGATGGTCGGAATGGCGAGGTCCAACTTCCCCAGCCTTCCCGCGTTTCCGGAAAGCGATGTTCGCAAAGTGCCGGCGGGCGCTTTGCACACCATGATTTCGCGCACCATTTTTGCCATTTCCAGCGAGGAATCGCGCTACACCCTTAACGGAGCGCTGCTGGTTCTGAAGCCGGAGTCGATGGCTATGGTCGCCACCGATGGCCACCGTTTGGCCCATATCGAAAACAGCGCCGCCCGCTTCGACGGCTTAAGCGGGGAGATTCGCACGCTGATTCCCAAGAAAGCCATGGCGGAGATGAATTCGTTACTGAACGACTATGACGGCGAGTCCATCGAATTCGCAAAGGACGAATCGACTCTTTTCTTCCGTATTGGCGGACGCCTGTTGACCTCACGCCAGCTCACCGGCCAGTTTCCTAACTTCGAGGCAGTGCTTCCCAAGGACAATACCAAGAGCGTCACGGTACGCTGCGGCGAAATCTCCTCGGCTGTGCAGCGCGTCGCTCAGTTTGCGGATGAGCGCTCCGGGGCGATTCGCCTGCGCCTCGACAACAACGAAATTCGCGTTTCTTCCAGCTCGAGTGAAGCCGGCGAATCGGAAGATTCCATTGAGACCACCTACCAGGCCGATCCCCTGACCATCGGTTTCAACAGCCAGTACCTGCTGGACTTCTTCAAAGCTGCCACCTCCGAGGACGTTCGCCTGGAGTTTAAGGATCCCCAGTCCGCAGGGCAGTTGCGTCCTGCGGAAAATGGCGACGCTGAATTCAAGTACCGCTATGTCGTGATGCCGATGAGGATTTGAGGGTTGAAGGGAGCACGCTAGAATGTTTCCTGGAAACTTTGTCCGGCTGGTCAAGAGGATTCGAATGTCCTCCCCATTCGTTAGCCTGATCGTCCTTTGCCTTTCCGTAGTTTCCGCCGCGCAAGCAATACCCGCAGTTTCCGCCATTGATGCCAGAGTCAAGAAGATCATGGCCGCTACCCATGCCAACGGCATGGCAGTCGCGGTCATCGATAACGGCAAGGTGGGTTACGTCCAGGCCTTCGGCATCCGCAACGCAAAGGGCGAACCGCTGACCACGGATACCGTGATGTACGGCGCCTCCCTGACGAAGACGGTATTCGCTTACACCGTCCTGCAACTGGTGGACCAGGGCAAGCTGAAGCTCGATACGCCTCTCAAGCAGTACCTTGATGCCGCGCTCCCAACCTACGGCCCCGATCCAGTCTTTCCGGACAAGTACGGACCGTACAAAGATCTGGCCGGCGATCCGCGCTGGGAGAAGATCACCGCGCGCTTGAGCCTGACCCACTCCACGGGGTTCCACAACTTTTGGTTCATCGAGCCCGACCAGAAGTTGCGCATCCACTTCGAGCCCGGCAGCCGCTACAGCTACTCCGGCGAAGGACTCATCCTGCTGCAGTTCGTGATCGAACGCGGACGCAAGCCTCTCGGGCTGGACGTTGGAGACCTGACCAACGCGAACTTCAAGCGGTTGGGCATGGCACGCACCAGCTTGGTGTGGCGTCCCGATTTCGCCACCAATCTTGCCGATGGCTGGAACGACAAGGGCCAGCCGCAGCCACACGACGAGCGCAGCAAGGTGCGTGCGGCGGGCTCCATGGACACTACCATTTCGGATTTGGCGAAGTTCGCGGCCGCCCTGGTACGCGGAGACGGCCTTAGCAAAGCGGCGCGCGCGGAGATGACCAAACCGCAACTGCATATCACTACCAGGAATCAGTTCCCGAATTTTGGCCCCGAGCTGCCAACGGGTGAGCAACGCAAGGATTTGCATGCCGGCTTGGGCGGCGTCGTTTTCGACGGACCACAGGGTCACGGCTTTTACAAGGGCGGGCACGACGGCCAAACCGCAAACACAATGGTCTGCGTTGAGGCCAGCCAGCGCTGCGTGGTGATCCTCTCAAACGACGTTCGCTCGGAAGCGGGGTTCGCCGACCTGGTTCGGTTCATTCTTGGCGACACCGGCGTACCCTACGATTGGGAATACGGCAGTTCGGCAGGCAAGTCCTAGCCGCTGCGCATCCCGCATCCGCCCTCAGCGGAGTAGCCTGCCGGACTAGCATTTCGTTCTATCCGCTTAAAAAAGTCTCTCCCGCGTCGTCCTCACTTTCGTGCTACGCTGTGCCTGTTAAACGGCCCGTTCTGGCTTGATTTGCGCGGCACGCTGCGCGCTCAACGGAGTGGTTGCCATGAATGTCTATCGTTCGATTTTGTTTGTTGTACTGGCGGCTGGCATTGCCGTTGCCCAGGGCAAGGCTGGTATTGACCCCATGGCGGGCAACGGTGCGGTTCGCAACGATCTCTACACCAACACCCACTACGGTTTCACCTTCAAGTTCCCGACCACCTGGAAGATTGTGCTGGGCCCGGACTCCATCGCAGCCCAGGGCGGTTGTGCTGGTGAGCAGTGCCGCCTGCTGACCATCCAGGCGCAAAGCGGAATCGGTCGCGTGGAAATCGTAGCCAGGGATTTACCCGCCGGAACCACGGCACGTGACCAGCTCGCGAAAATGGCGGAGATGGAGCGGGCGATGGGATTCCAGGGGGGGGATGCTCCGGTGGAGTCTGCGGCTGGTGAGTGGAAGCTCCAGCGCGTCGATCTGCAAAGCACAACCAGCAATGGCGACATCCTGGAAACCCTGATGGCAACAGAAGCCAAGGGCGACGCGATTTTTATCACTATCCTGACGAATTCGCGCGATACGTTGGGACAGCTAACCTCTGCCATGCAAGCCACGAGCGTTGCAGCCGCCAAGCCAGCGCAATCGCGCAATTGATCTACTCCGACAGGTACGATCGTCGGGGGCAGGGCTTGGTCTATGCGGACGATACCCGGCGTGTATTCGTCACCTTTAGATCGTGTCCCGATGGAGTTTTTGGCTATGCAACATTCCGCAACCGGACTACTCTGGGTGGCATCAGATAAGTGAGGACGCGCCCCCTCCGAAATTATGGACTACGAGAACGTTTCTGCAGGGGGT
>JBFXAV010000181.1:0-5920 GCA_050183935.1 Candidatus Korobacteraceae bacterium
CTTGTAGGAGCAGTCGGCACCGGGAAGTAATGACGCATGGCGCTGAACGGCATGTACACCTGCAGGTTGTCGCCGTTGTTTTCCTCGCGTCCAATTCGAGAGAGTACCCCGACTACCTCGAATCGGACTCCGTTCAGCAGAATCGTGCTGCCGACCGCAGGACGTCCGGGAAATAGGTTGCGGCGCATCTCGTAGCCAAGGACTACCACGTTGCTGCGTTGTTCTTCATCGTGCTGGTTAAGCCACCGTCCCTCGCCTTGAGGAAGGAACCGAATCTGATTGAAGTTCGGAAGGCTGCCGGTAACCTGCCCATTGCTGCTGGCAAAATCGCTGAGAGCGCGGAGATCGCCGCGCTGGATAACGGGAGCCAGATTCCGCACCAGCGTCGTTTCCTGCTTTACGTCGAGGTAATCCTGATATGTCAGGAAATAGGGACGCATTCCCAGTCCCTGACCGGGAAGTGCAGGGATGCGTCCCGCGAAGAGAAAGATGATGTCCTCTCCGATATTCGCCATGTTCTTGCGCTGGCCGGAACGGAAACCCTCGCCAAGGCCGATGAGGAGCAGGAGAGAGCCCACTCCCCAGGCGATGCCGAACATGGTCAAAAAGGAACGAAGCTTGTGCGCCCAGAGGGTACGTAAGACTTCGGAGACGAGATCGAGTGCGGTTCGCATTGGGGATGTTTTCTACTGCAACACGACTTCGTCGCCCTGCTTCACTCCGCGAAGGACTTCTGCCTTGGCGCCATTGGAAATCCCCAAATCTACCGCTACTTTCTTCTTCCCGCTCTGCTGGCTGGCATCCGGCACCTCGACGGAGGCTTGCTTGTCCTGGTCGTAAAGGATCGCGCCCTCTGGGATGAGCAGCGTATCCTTGCGCTTTTCCAGGAGGATTTCTGCATTCGCGGTCATGGCTGCCTTCAGTTCGCCGGTGGCGTTGGCGATGGACACCCGGACCTCAAACGTAGTCACGTTGTTGAGTTCCTCCCCCATCGGTGAGATTTTTGTCACCGCACCGTTGAATGTCTTGTCCTTGAAGGATTCGACTTTGATTTGCGCGGGCTGTCCCAGGTAAACCTTCCCGATGTCGGTTTCATCCACCTTCCCCTTCAGGTAAACCTGGTTCGTGTCCCCGAGAGTCATTACCAAGGTTGCTGCAGATCCCATCACTAGAATCGAACTCACGGCATCGCCGATTTCCACATTGCGGGAAAGGACCAGGCCATCCATGGGGGCTACGATGGTTGAGTTCCGATGCTCTTCCTCCAACTGCGACAGGTTGGCTTGTGCTTGCGCCACCTGGGCCTCGGCCTGCTTCACCCTGGCTTTCTGGACCTCAAGCTGAGCGCGGGCGACATTCTGCCGGTTTAGGGCTACTTCATAACTCCTCTTGGCTTCATCCAGCGCCGCCTGGGAAACCACTCCGTCGTTGGCCATCTGAAGGGCGCGATCGTAGGCGCGCTTTAGAAGCGGAATGTCCGGGCCTTCCGCGTCCACCTTGGCGCGTTCCAACTCCGCGCGGGCGCCGTTCAGATTGGCTTCCGTTGCCTGCAATGCGGCTTTTGCCGAGCGTACCCGCGCCAGGATCTCTTCCTTATCGAGCTCGACCAGCACCGTACCTGTCTTTACCTGATCTCCCGCATCGGCATACCACTTTTTGACAATGCCGCTGGCTTTAGACTTCAGTTCTACTTTGGCAATTGGTTCAATTTTTCCGGTTGCTACTACGCTCTTGGTGAGATCGCCTCTCTCGACCTTTGCCAGGCGCGAAGAGTCCAGCTTCGTGCCTTTGCCTTTCGCGGCAACGAACACCACAACAATAATCGCGAGAACGGCAAGAATGCCAATAGAGTAGAGAGGGCCCTTGCCCTTTTTCCCTTTTCCGTTTGCCACTACAGACTCCTATCGACTTGCAACCTGGTCCCAACTGCCAGAGTGAACACTACAGGAGACGAATCCCCCGCCAATCCGTTAGCGGCCGGAGGCTGCAAAGAATGGGCGAGAGCGGGGACGTGGATAGCTTGCCTCATAATCTCGCCCTGCAATCTACTTATCTGTTAATACGAGTGCGTCCCGGGTTTGGTTCCGCAGTTTTTCAACAAAGAAGAAATTTCGGCGAAGCTACGAAACGCATTCGTAACAAAACTAGTAAGCTCGACGTACTTGGGAATTTACCGTCTCGATCAAGCGGGCAAGCAGCGCGGTACGGGGAGCGAGTTCCGCGATTAACACGGATTCATTTTCAGCGTGCGCGCCTTCGCCTACCCCTCCAAGTCCGTCCAGCGTGGGAATTCCAAGCGATGCGGTAAAGTTGCCGTCCGAGCCTCCGCCAACAGCCTTCTCCTGGAGGTTCAATCCAAACGCTAGGCCAAGGTTTTGGGCGAAACGAAAGAGTTCTGCGACCTGAGGAGTGCGCTCGAAGGGCGGACGGCCCACGTTACCTTTGATTTCAATACGACAGTGGCGATCAAAGGGTTTCAGCGCGCGAAACTTGCGGTCGAGACTGGCAGCATCCGCCATAGTGCGGACGCGTACATCTACATCCACTTCTGCTGAAGCGGCGATCACGTTGGTGCGCGTGCCTCCACGGATAATGCCGGGGCTGACGGTGATTCCACGCTTCAGATCGGTAAACTTTTCGATTTGAAGAATCTGGCGCGCGAGTTCCAGGATTGCGCTGTGCCCGTTCTCGAAGTCGTTGCCGGCATGAGCGGCGCGTCCAGTGACTTGAACCGTGTACACGCCAACGCCCTTGCGCGCAGTCTTCAGAGCGCCTTCGAGGCCGGCGGAAAACTCCAGGACCAGCACCGCGGCAGATTTTTTGGCCAACGATTCGATCACTTGCCTTGAAGACTCGCTGCCGACTTCCTCGTCGGTGACCAGCAAGACCCGAAAGGGACGCGGAAAGATGCCGTGTGCTGCCTTAAGTGCGTCGAGTGCGAACAGCATTTGCGTAATGCCCGACTTCATGTCGAGGACACCGGGACCAAACAAGCGGTCCCTGGTCTGGCGCCATGGCATGCGCTTGAGTGTGCCCAGCGGCCAAACGGTGTCAAAGTGTCCGAGCAGGAGAATGGGCTTGCCGGACCCGGAGAGAAAGTCCGCTTGCAAATGGTCGCCGAAGCGTTTCGCGGGATGAAAGCGAACGCGGCCCCCGCGTTGCGTGAGTTCGGTGGCAAGAAGTTTGCCAAGTTTATCCACCGCTGCTTTTTCCAGGCTGGGAGACTCAGCTTCAACGAAGCGGCGCAGTGTGGCCAGCATTGGCTTCTGGCACTTGCGGGCAAACTTTAGCAGCGCCTCGGCGGAAGGTGCTGCTGATGGCCGGGTAGCGGAAGAGGGACGGCGTTGGGTCTTCATCTTCATTCGTTATAATGCACGTTTCCCTGAATTATCACGGAAGCGCCAACGATGGATGAAACGCATACAGCAGCGCCTGTTCCCGCGGAAATCAGGAAGACAACGCTGGATATCAATGAACTCCAGCGGATTCTGCCGCACCGCTATCCTTTTTTACTGATTGACCGCGTAGTCGACCTCACGCCCAAGCAGCGCATCGTGGCGCTTAAGAACGTTACCATCAACGAGCCATTTATGGTGGGACACTTTCCCGGCTATCCCATCATGCCGGGCGTACTCATGGTCGAGGCCATAGCGCAGGCCGGAGGCGCCCTGCTGCTAACCGAAATCCCGGATCGCGAAAACAAGCTGATGGTATTTACCGGCATCGAGCGTGCGCGCTTCCGGCGTCCCGTGGTGCCCGGTGACCAGTTGCGGATTGAAGTTGAAGTGCTTGCCTGGAGGCGCACCGCCGTGCGCATGGAAGGCACGATTTTTGTCGAAGGGAAAAAGGTGTGCGAGGCCGTGGTGAGCTGCCAACTTGTACCGCGCCAGCGTGGTCAGGAGCAGGCAGGTGAAGGAGAGCCAGGCTAGCACTTGGATGAAGCCGTGCCCTTTCAAAAATTGGACGCAGATGTTGCAGAGTTCCGGAACGGTCGTAAGAACATGGGAACCATATCGTGATCCATCCCACCGCCATCGTTGATCCTGCCGCTAAGGTACCTGAGTCCTGTGAGATTGGGCCGTACTGCGTCGTAGGGCCAGGGGTGGAGCTGGGAGAGAGATGCCGGCTGATCTCGCACGTGAATATGGAAGGCCCGACGAGGGTGGGAAAGAACAATGTGTTCTACCCGTTCGGCGCCATCGGAATGGCTCCGCAGGACATCACTTACGCTGGCGAGCCCACGCGGCTGGAGATGGGCGATGACAACCAGGTGCGTGAAGCCGTCACGCTCAATCGCGGGACCGTCAAGGGCGGCGGCGTGACCTGCATCGGCAGCCGAACGCTCATCATGGCATACAGCCACGTGGGCCACGACTGCCAGATCGGCGATGATGTGATGCTGGTCAATGGCGCGACGCTCGCGGGGCATGTGACCGTGGAGGACTGGGCGGTGGTGGGGGCTCTGAATGCTGTCCACCAGTTCGTACGCATCGGGGCGCACTCCTACATTGGCGGTGGGACGGTGATTACCCAGGATGTACTGCCGTTTTCAAAAACAAGCGCGGTTCGCGAAGTCCACGCGTATGGCGTGAACTCCGTCGGCTTGCAGCGGCGGGGCTTCAGCGAAGAGCGGGTACGCAAACTGCAGCGGGCGTTCCGCGTGCTGCTGGCTGCCAAGCTGAATACCACACAGGCACTGGAACGCCTCAAGGCTGACCCTGACGTTAGTCCGGATGTAAAAGTGCTGATCCGGTTTATCGAAGCTTCCGAGCGCGGCGTGCTGAAGTAGAGTTTCCTTCGCGTGTCGCTACGCCGCGTTGCTGCGATCCTCTTCGCTTTCCTGCTGTTTCAATTCCTCCAATTCCTGGCGGGCCTCGTGCAGTTGCTCGCCTCCATTGTTGCTTAGGACGAGACTGGCTGCCTCCTTCATTTCCTGGGTGTCAGCAAATGCGATCACAATCGAGCGGCCCTGGTTGAGAAGTTCAGAGTAAAGAGAAAGATCATCGCGTGGCACTCCGGTGTCGAGGTTGCGTTCGATGTTTTCGCCCAGCGCGGCTCCGGCGGCAACTCCACCGGCCCCAAGCAGCGCGGCTCCGCCCATTCCAGCAACGATCACAGGACCTACACCAGGAACCAGCGCGCCGGCGGCAACGGCTCCCAAGGCAAGGCCTCCACTGGCGCCGACCAGACCGCCGAGATAGCCGGAGATGGCCTTCCCGATGCCGCGTTCCTCAGCGTCCATGCTGGGAACCTCCGCGAGTTCCTCATCGGTGGTCTCCGGAGTGACATAGGTGATCTGCTGCGGAGAGAATCCCACCGAGCGCAAGCCGTCCACCGCCTGGTCGGCAGAGGCGCGAGAGCGAAAAACACCAACAATTCCTTCCATTGCTTCTCCTTGCATACTGGGAGTCTCCGAGTAGCACCTAAGGATGCCTGTGGGCTGCCGGTTTGCCGATTCGGGTAGACTGGGCAGACATGACCGCCCCCACGGAACGGATTGGACTGATCGCCGGCAACGGAAAATTTCCGCTGCTGGTGCTGGACGCTGCCCGCGCTCGCGGGCTCGACGTGGTGGTCGCGGCTATCAAGGAAGAGACCTTTCCGGAGATTGAATCGCGGGGAGCCCTGGCGGTGCACTGGCTGTCGCTGGGAGAGCTGTCGCGCCTGATTGAAACTTTCAAACGTGAGGGCATAAGCCAGGCAGTGATGGCTGGGCAGGTAAGGCATAAGCAGATTTTTTCTGCGATCCGCCCGGACTGGCGTCTGGCAAAGCTATTGTTGTCCTTGCGTACCCGCAATACTGACTCGCTGATCGGCGCGGTTGCAAAAGTGCTGGGCGACGAGGGAATTACGCTCATCAATTCCACCGCGCTACTGGAACCACTGCTTGCGCGCGCTGGAGTGCTTACACGGCGGGCTC
>JBFXAV010000182.1:0-5917 GCA_050183935.1 Candidatus Korobacteraceae bacterium
ACGGCAGGCCGTAACCACCGGAGTCTCCAACCTAACCAGCGTCGAAATCACCGGAGGCCTTTCCGATGGCGCTCAGGTTGCGACCTCTTCGCCCGCAGGAACGCCGCTCGAACCCGAGATGGCGGTGCGCGTGCTGCAACCATGAACAAGCTTGAACCATGAACATTCGTTCAGCCATGAAAGATCGCTCAGCTGCGAGGAAGAGCCAGCTCTTCTCTGCCGTCCTCGCGGCAGCCTTGCTGGCGCTGCCGCTATGTGCCGCTGCCCCGAATGCGGAAAATGTTGCCAAAAGCATTCAGGAATTGCTCGACGCCGGATACGTGGACAAGGCAGTGCAAGCGGCACAAGCCGAGCTCGCGCAGTCTCCGAAGCAGCCGGAAGTCCACTACCTGCTCGGGCGTGCATTCCTTTCCACCAGGCAGTGGGACCGCGCTATTACGGAACTCGAAAGCGCCACCTCCATCACGCCGCAAAGCAGCCTTTTTCGACTTTGGCTTGGACGCGCCTATGGTGAGAAGGCCTCCAACGTGAGCTTCCTGTCGGCAGTGGGCTGGGCCAAGAAAACCCGCCAGGCCTTCGAGCGCGCCGTGGAACTCGACCCCAACAATCTCGACGCCCGCAGCGATCTGACCGAGTTCTACACGGAAGCTCCGGGCTTCCTCGGCGGAGGCACGGACAAAGCCAGCGCCCAGATTGAAAAGATTGCCGCCGCTGACCCGGCGCGCGCTCATGTCTTCCGCGCTCGCCTTGCCGAGAAAGACAAGAAGTACGCCGAGGCCGAGCAGGAATTCCGCAAGGCAATCTCCACCAGCGCAAATCAGCCGCGCTACTGGCTCGACTTGGCGTCCTATTACCGCCGCCGCTCACAGTGGAATGAAATGGAAAAAGCCGTCCAGTCCGCCGTCTCCTCGCAGGGTCGCGATCCGGAGGTCTTGTTGGAAGCGGCGGAAATTCTGCATCGCGCCAAACGCAACCTGCCCGGCGCCGCCGACATGCTGCGCCAGTATCTGGCATCTGAAGAGAAAAATGCCGACGCTCCCGCCTTCCGTGCGCACTTCCTGCTGGGATCAATTCTGGAACAGCAGAAGCAGCCCGACGAGGCGCTTAAGCATTACCAGGCTACGCTGGCAATGGCGAAAGACTACCAACAAGCTCGCGACGCGCTGAACAAGATCAAGAAATAGTTCTGCAGAAAAGATTGGATGCTCCCTCTTGTCGAGGCATCCCGCCCTATACTAGACCCCATTTGCACGAAACCACCTCGCCTGGGCAGCAGAATTCCTCAATTCCGTCCGTCGCATGACCGGCAACGCCCTTTCGCCGTTACAATTGCCTGCCCTTTAGACAGTAATGGAGGCCAACATGCGGCTAGCAGATGAACAGGTGAGCAGCCTAATCGACAAATTTGTGCTGAGTGATAAGAGCGGGTGGCGCGAACAGCGGTTGGCGGATCACCGCAAATGGTCACAATGGATAAACCCGGCCAAGCTCAGTAGCATCTCCGACACCGATCTTACTACCTGCT
This sequence comes from Candidatus Korobacteraceae bacterium, assembly GCA_050183935.1. Taxonomy (GTDB): domain Bacteria; phylum Acidobacteriota; class Terriglobia; order Terriglobales; family Acidobacteriaceae; genus DASZRZ01. Next base: position 1,526 of record JBFXAV010000182.1, read on the forward strand.
TCCGCGAATATTTCAACGCTGGGGCTGGGCGGCACCCTTTCAATGCAATCTACCGAGACAGGATCATTCGGAATGTGGGGTTCCGACCAGCATTGGATTTCCTGCTCGATGAACGAGTTCCTGTCGAAAAACGCCTAGATGGCGTACTTGATGCAAAAGGGAAGCATCGCATTGAAGGACTTGGCAAGGGACTCGCCACCTCCTTCCTGACCGATCTCGACCCAATGCGCTATGGCAGTTGGAACAACAAAGTAGAAATGGGCCTCAATGCCCTCGGTCGTATGCCGGTGTTCAATAGGGGCGAGACGCCTGGCACATGTTATGAAAAAGTGCTAAAGGAGCTGACAGCGATTCGAGAATTGCGACCTCAGGTTACATTTGTCGAGCTTGATTATTTACTCCACATCGTTTCAGTCGAGCCTGAAGGGATTGCGACAGTGGAAGCAATTCGTCGGGGTGCTGTCATCGAGGTGCCTGAAAGACCGCCATCGGCTGCCGCTGATCTGGAATTTGTGATGGAAAAATATCTTGAAGAGTTCATGGAGGCGAACTTCTCAAGCATTAACTTTGGGACAAAACTCGAACTTTATCAAGACGAAGAGGGCTCTGGGCGCCAATATCCGACATCGATTGGCAGAATTGACCTGCTTGCAGTTGAACGCCACAAGCAAGAATTCGTTGTCATAGAGCTTAAGAAAGGAAAGACGGGGGACACCGTCGTCGGGCAGGTGCTCCGATATATGGGATGGGTCAACGAGAATCTCCTTCCAAAACATCCCGGCTACAAGGTCAGGGGTCTCGTGGTGGTACGGGAAGAGGACGAAAAGCTTCGGCTCGCACTGTCGCAGATGTCGAGCGTCACAGCACTGGTTTACAGCATCTCCTTTGAACTACGTCCTATGACAGCGAAGGGTGCGGCAGCAACCTAGAGATGGCTATACACGCCAAGTTTGTTGCGGTGTTTAGTTCTCTGCGGCTCGTGTGAGAGATCCCAGTGGCTTTCAGTCCTTACTTTAAGCAAGGGGTGAAAACAAAGTTAACGTGCTTCACACCGCCATCTTCGCCGCTTCCCGCAACACTTCCAAGTAACGCTCTTTGTTGGCGTGGAAGCGCCCTGTCGGCACCGCAATCGCCAGTGCGAACTGCCCTCCGAGTCCCTCCACGGGAACTGCCAGGCAGCACAGTCCTTCGGAAAATTCCTCTTCATCCGTGGCATATCCCCGGGCGCGAACTTCCTGTAACTCCGCGCGCAGCCGCTCCGGGAGCGTGATGGTGTTCTTGGTGCGTGGCGCAAGTTTCAACCCTGCCAGAAAATGCTCCGCTTTCGCAGGGTCGGCCAGCGCAAGCAGCATCTTGCCGGAGGCGCGCGCGTGAGCGTTGCCGCTGTAGCCGTGCGGAACCTCCGCCGCCTGCACTGCGGAGCGGCCCCGCGCCGAAGCCATCACGATAATGTCGTCTTCCATCCATCCGCTGGCATACGCCGTCTCGCCTGTCGCCGCCACAATCGCGCGTACCCTGGGAGCCAGCAGCTCGGGAGGCGCCAATTGCCGCCGAAACCCGTCCGCGATCGATCCAGCCGCCAGCCCCAGCACATAGCGGTTCTGATTGTTTTTGCGGATAATTCCGGTGCCGCTCAGCGTGTGGATCAGGTGATAGGTAACCTGCCGCGGAATGCGCAGCGTCTCGCTGATTTCCTTCGCCCGCAGCCCATTGCTGGTATGGGAGACTGCAAGCACGATTGCAATAGCGCGCGCGGCCGACTGCACTCGCGGCTTGCGTCCGTCCTCCGGCAGCAAGGGGGCCATGACATCCTTTATGGGAGAGACCGCGCTGCTCATATCTTTCTCCTCCATCCCGTAACTCCCTTACTTCTCCGCGGAAACCACCGCGGTTCTCTGCGCCAGCTTTTCAATCGACTCCCAGTTCAGCACCACTCCCGCGCCCGGCTCTTCGCTGGCCTTCATCCTGCCCTGCTGCAAGCGCGGAATCACGTGCAGCAACTGCTCCAGCGGATCGGCGCCGGTGTTCTCCGGAACCACTTCCACGCCGTCGATGGATGGAAACGCGCACGCCAAGTGCAGGTGCAGCGGAGCCCACACATGCGGAAACACACTCTTGCCCGCGCCCTGCGCGTGGTGGATTGCCTCCACCGCGCCGGTTACGCCTCCACAGGTGGTAGCGTCCACACGAAGGATGCCGACTCCCGCTGCCAGATCGCGCAGTGCCCGCGTTCCCAGCACATCCTCGCCCGCTGCAATCGGCGTGGCCATGCTGCGCTGCAACTCGTGCGTCAGTTGCCAGTCCGAAGCCGGGAATGGATCTTCGAGAAAATCCAGGCCGTATGCATCCATGTCGCGGCAAAAGCGCTTCGCCTCCGTGAGCGAAGCCCAACTCCAGTGCGCGTCCGCCGCCACCGGGCCCGGAGGCTTCCTCATCACTGCAGCCACGTACCTGCGATCAAACTCCGCGTCGTTGCCGTTGAGCATGAACTTCACGCGGCTGTAACCACAGTCGAAGAGCTTGGCAACCTCGTCCACAATGTCGTCAATCGTGCGCAGGTCCATGTAGTAGCCGGCCACAGCCGTCGCGGTAGCCTCAGTGCGCAATCCTCCCAACAGTCGGAAGAGAGGCATCTTTGCCTGCTTGGCGGTAATGTCCCAGCAGGCAATATCCAGCAGACTGTTCGAACGCGTAAAGGCAGCTCTTCCCGGAACGTTCGAGTTTTCCAGTGACGCAATCAGGTCGCCGCGCATCACCGGGTCGCGCCCTAGCAGCCTGGGTGCAACCATCTCCAGGGCCGCGTACAGCGGAGTCCCCCGCGTGTACCCTAGCGCCTCTCCGGATAGTCCCGCATCGGTCTCGACGCGCAGCGCCACATAATCGCGCGTGCGAATCTGCGTGGTGCCCAGCGTCAGTACCTTGGGTAGCGGGATACGGCATTCCGCGATCTGGATTCGCGTTATCTTCATCGTGCGTCTACTCTGCTTCTATTTCTCTGGGAATGCCGGATGCCACAGGCGTCCTTCATAATCCTTCTCGTACGCTTTCCCTTTGGGATAGCTCAGCAATTCCATCTGCATTCCCCACGGCGTGAGGAAGTACACCCAGGTCTGTCCCGCGCTTGGCCCCGCCGTGCGTACCGTGGGCTCGCCTTGAATACGAACTCCCTTCGACTTCAGGTACTCCAGCGCCTTGTCAAAGTCATCCACGTAAATCGCAAGGTGATGTCCACCGTAGTCACTGTTCTTCGGCAGCTCTTTTCGCTGGTCCGGAGAGGTGTACTCGAACAGCTCAATGTTGATTCCGTTCTTGCAGCGCAGAAACCGTATCTTCTTCACCACCGCCCGAGGATGCACACCAAGATGCGTCTGCATCCAGTCGCTATCGGAGCTGATCGGGCCGAGCGGATAAAAAGGCGTGCATCCAATTACCTCGATAAAGAATTGCGTGGCCGCTTCAATGTCCGGAACGGTGACGCCAAAGTGGTCGGTTCCTCGGAGACCGGGTATCCCTCCGCCATCAGCAGTCTGCACATTCGCTGGAGTCGCTGGTACCGTTGAAGCCGCTCCCGCCGCCGCCGGATCACTCGGATGCGTTGCCAGCGGATGCACCTCAATCGTCATGTAAGGGAACAATGGAAGCGACGACAACGCCGTGTGCAACTCATCCACGCTGTTCGCCTTCCAGATGCCCCAGTTCGCGCGTTGCCCGGGAATGCGCCACAGCCGGGACAGGACCCCGCTCGCGGCCAGCTCTTTTGCCCGCGCTCCCTCTCGCTCGCGGAGGGACTTCTCTACTTCCGGCCCCCCGTCGATCTTCCCGATTTCAATGTGAACCAGAAATTCCATGCCGATTCCTGCCAGCAACCCTTCCCGCAACTACTTCAGCAATCCACTCACGGCCTCGGCGATACGATCTGCCGAAGGAACCAGCTCCCGCATCAGCACTGGCGCCGCCGGCACGCGCATATCCGGCGTTGCTACGCGCACGACTTTTAGCGGAATGCCCGCTTTCTCATGCAGGCGCGCCACTATTTCTGCTCCAAATCCTCCCGTGCTGTTGGCCTCGTGCGCGACGACGACTCTCCCACCGGCGGCCTTCACCGCGCTCAGCACAGCGGCTTCATCCACCGGGCTCAGCCAGCGCAAGTCGAGCACCGCAACATGCCGCTTCTCTTTTTCCAGAAGCTCCGCCGCATCCAGCGCCGGCTTCAGCATGGTTCCCCAGGTAAGGATCACTGCATCCTTCCCTTCTTTGTGGAGCCTCGCCTTGCCGATTCCTTCCACCGCCTTCGCCGTCTGCACCGGCCCGGTGGTCTGGTACAAGCCGCGCGCCTCAAAGACTACGCACGGATCGGAAGCCGCTGCCGCGCTGCGCAGCAGATCGTAGGCA
>JBFXAV010000183.1:0-5911 GCA_050183935.1 Candidatus Korobacteraceae bacterium
CGGCTTCTATGGCGCCACGCTCAAAGGCTACGGCTGCGCCGAGATGAGCAATGTTGAATACGGGCTCGTTATGCAGGAACTGGAACGCGGAGACAGCGGCCTGCGCTCGTTCGTAAGCGTGCACTCATCGCTTGCCATGTATCCCATTTACACCTTTGGCAGCGACGAGCAAAAGAATCGCTGGCTACCGGCGATGCAGAAGGGCGAGAAGATCGGCTGTTTTGGACTCACTGAGCCGGATGCCGGCTCCAATCCTGCCCGAATGCGGACCACGGCGCGGAGGCAAGGCGGCGAGTACATCCTGAACGGCGAGAAGATGTGGATTACCTCAGGCTCCATCGCCGATGTCGCGATCATTTGGGCCAAGAACGAAGAAGAGAATGGCCGCATCCGAGGCTTCCTGGTGGAAACCAACCGGCCTGGGTTTCAAGCTACCGACATTCATGGCAAGTGGTCGCTGCGGGCATCGGTGACCTCCAGCCTCTCGTTGCAGGATGTTGCTGTTCCCGAGGCAAGCCTGCTTCCGAAAACCGAAGGGCTGAAGTCGGCGCTGATGTGCCTGAACCAGGCCCGCTACGGTATCGGGTGGGGAGTTATTGGCGCTGCCATGGCCTGCTACGACACCGCACTCCAGTACTCGCAGTTCCGCAAGCAGTTTCATGAGCAACCCATCGCGTCGCGCCAGCTTGTGCAAGAGAAGCTGGTTGGCATGATTACCGAGATCACCAAAGCACAACTGCTGGCACTCCAGGTGGGACGCCTGAAAGACCAGAACAAGGCCGGCCACCAGCACATCTCAATGGCCAAACGGAACAATGTTGCCATGGCACTGGAGTGCGCCCGCGACGCTCGGGACATCCTTGGGGCGAACGGCATTGCCGACGAATACCCGGTGTTCCGCCATATGGCCAACCTGGAATCGGTGAAAACTTACGAGGGTACGCATGACATCCACACCCTCATCCTGGGGCAGCACATCACCGGATTCGACGCGTTTTGAGCGCCTCGTATCAGCAAATGAACACATCGTAGAAAGAGTTGACGCTTCGGTTAGTATGTGGCCCTGCGCGACTGAAATTGCATTCTCAGTCGCGGTGGGATGACTCACCTTTCCTAGCGTACGGAGGTTGTAAGTGGCCACCAAACCGAAGTCCGAACCGAAGGCTCAGCAATTCGGAATCAATATCGAAACCGACCTCGCGCTGGAGTTGCTGCGCGTCGTGGAGAATGCTGCCATCGCCTCCGCTAAAACCATGGGGCGAGGAGACCATCCCCTTTCCGATCAAGTCGCCACGGAATCCATGCGCGCAACCATGGATACCGTGCCCATGCACGGAAATATCGTGATCGGCGAGGGCGAGCGCGACGAAGCTCCCATGCTCTACATCGGGGAGAAAGTCGGTGCGGAATTTCCGGATGGCATGCAGGTGCCAGATATCGACATTGCGGTTGATCCCCTGGAAGGCACCAGCCTGTGCGCCACGGGGGCGCCTGGTTCCATCACGGTACTCGCGGCCTCCGAGCGTGGAGGACTTCTGCACGCCCCCGACTGTTACATGGAGAAGATCGTGGTCGGTCCCTCCTGCAAGGGCGCAGTGGAACTCGACGCTCCCGTTACCGACAACCTGCGGAACATCGCCAAGCGGCTAAACCGCAATGTAGAAGACCTCGCAATCGTAGTTCTGGACCGCCCCCGGCATGAGGACCTGATCCGGGAAATTCGCAGCACCGGCGCGCGCATCCGCCTGATCCCGGATGGTGACCTCTCTGCCGGCATCGCCGCCGCTGTCGTGGGTACCGGCGTTCACGCGGTCATTGGCCGCGGAGGCGCTCCTGAAGGCGTGATCACAGCCGCCGCTGTGCGCTGCCTCAACGGGTACATGCTCGGCCGTCTGGTCATCAAGCCGGAACAACGCGAACGCCTCGAGCGCATGGGCATTGCCGACCCCAGCAAAATCTATACCGCGGAGGAACTTGCTCCCGGCAAGCAGATGATCTTCGCCGCCACGGGAGTAACCGACGGACCGCTGCTTCGAGGCGTCCGATTCTTCGGAGAAGGCACCCGGACGACCTCTGTGGTCATGACGCTAAAAACGGGCAAGGTCCGCTTCCTTGAGAGCATTCACCTGAACAAGAACGCGGATGTGAAGGTGCGGTTCGGATACTAGTTTCGTAACGAATTCGCGGCATATGCCATGAACTCTTTGCGCCTTCGCCCTGCCACGCTGGACGACCTCGATCTGCTTCGCCGCTGGGACGAGGCGCCCCATGTGATCGAGTCCGATCCCAATGACGACTGGGATTATGAGCACGAGCTTGCTCGCACTCCTGACTGGCGCGAACAACTGATGGCTGAAGTGGATGGCCAGCCCATTGGCTTTCTCCAGATCATTGATCCTCTGCGAGAGGACAGCCACTACTGGGGCGAGTGCCCTCCCAACCTACGAGCCGTCGATATCTGGATTGGCGAAAAATCCGACCTGGGAAAAGGCTATGGCACGCAGATGATGAGGCTGGCGCTGGAGCGGTGCTTTGCCAGCCCGGAAGTCGAGGCAGTGCTCATTGACCCACTCGCCAGCAATTTCCGGGCATGCGGCTTTTATGAGCGCCTTGGGTTTCGCTTTGTGGAATATCGCCGGTTTGGCGAAGACGATTGCGCGGTGTATCGCATCTCACGTGGGGAATGGGCCGCAAGCGCAGCGATGTAATCGTTCACCCTTTCGCCCGATTTTGGTGAAGGGTGGGGAGTTTGTCGTGTAGAAACGGGGCTCTGCCTCGTTTCCATCGGGCACGGGTCAAAGACCCGTGCCTACACAAACCGCCGTGCCGGCCGGAGTCTTGGAAAATCAGTTCATAAAAACAAAACGGCGGACACAATTCGCGCCCGCCGGTCTTCTCAATTGCCGAGAAGGAATGCCGCGAACTAGTCTTCCGGAGGTCCGAAGGCGAGCAGCAGGTTGCCCGGATGCCCTCCCTGGAAACCGGTGTAGCCGGAGGTGACGTAGACCATTCCGTTGGCGATGGTAGCGCCCGCGGAACCGATGGAGCCACCAGCGGCTTCAATGCCATTGACGGTCTTCACCGGCTGCGTGGTGTCGTACTGCCAGAGGGGTTTGCCGTCGAACGTGGAGAACGCTCGCAGCATTCCATCCAGGCCAGCAGTAAACACCGCTCCAGGAATCAGGCTTACCGCAGCGCTGATACCCGGATGCGTGTCCATTGAGGGCTGCGGTGGAATGTCGGCAAACCAGCGTTCCAGACCGTCACTCAAACGAACTGCTACCAGTCCACCGTAGCCGCCGCGCATGGCGAAGTACGCCTGCTCGCCGTCGGCGGCTGCGCCAAACAGGATCTGGCCACGGCTGATGTCCGAATACCATGCAAGCTCGCCCTGCTTGTCCGGATCATGCGCCCATACACCGCCCGACTTCTGACCGGCAAGCACCAGGCTCTTACCGTTCGGAAGATCGACCAGCATGGTTCCGGCGGAGAAGTCCCAGTCCGGATTCTCTTTTTCGTCCGGGCAGTAGTAGTGGTCAGGACGTTGCTGTCCTCCTCGTCCACCGCCGCGACCCTGCTGAACCGGGGTGTTCGGCCGACGATGCGCGCTGCGCGGAGGATGGCCTGCAGGCGAAGGTCCCTGCGGACAGCCCGTGTGCCACACATCGCCGTGCATGGCTTGCTTTACCCAGCGAATGGCGCCGTTATCCATATCGAGCGCCATCACGGCGTCGCCGCGTCCCACGTCGGGAGCAGAGAATGGATTGCCAGTCGAGATGTAGACGGCGCGACGCTTGACATCCAGTGTTGCCGGACCCCACACGCCTGCGCCGGCTGGCCCAAAATGTTCCTTGCCCAAGGCGTTCTTTCTCTTGGTCGGCGTTTCGGTGATGGTGTAAGTCTTCCAGATTTGCTTGCCCGTACCGGACTCCAGCGCTGCAACGATTCCGCGGAAGGTGCAGCAGGGATAGTTGAAGCTCGCGGACTCGGGCTCTTCCAGCGAAGCTACCGTAATGTAGACGCGTCCCTCATGCACCTTGGGACTGGCTGTGATGCGCGATAGAGGATGAGGATCGATGGGCTTCTGCCACAGCAACTCGCCATTCGAAGCATCCAGCGCATACACGTTGCCGCGGATGTCGCCGAAGAACGCCGCCATCTGGGTTGCCCCCGGACGGATGGGCGCAAGCATGGGAGCACTCCGCAAGCCAGATTGAGCCTGGAAGGACCAGTGCACGCATCCGGTCTTCGCGTCCAGCGAGTACATGTAGCCGGAATCAGAACCGACAAAAATCCTGCCGTCTACGATTGTCGGCTGTCCGTAAGCGGAAGAGGTTGCGGGCAATCCGAATGCCCACTTCAGCTGCAGCCTGCCGACGCCTGCGGGCGATAAGCCTGCGGCCTTGGCAGACTGGAAGCGGGTATTACGTAGCGGATCCGGGCTCCAGCCGTTCCATGCCGGCTCCGTGGAAGTGCTGCGCACAGGCGGATGGCTTGTGCATACATTGGACATCGTCTTGGCATCGCCACTCTCGGTAGATCCCAGCTTGCGCCCAGACGCCCATTCCGCGATTGCGATCTTCTGCACATCGGTCAGGTCCTTGACGTGGGTCGCCATGCTTCCGGTGGTGATCACCTGGTAAATCTTTTCGGGAGTCAGCTTGCGTAGCATTTCCGGCGGCGGCGCGTGCTCCACCTTACCGTGACAGCCCAGGCATGTGTTTCCGTAAATGGTGGCGCCCGCTCCTTCGGATGCGCGCTGCGGCGGCCGTGCCGGGGTAGCCGGAGCTGCAGCCGGCTGCTGTGCCAGCGCATAGCCCGAAACCACCACCAGAGCAAGCCTTAAGGCGAGACTCCCCAAGAACTTCATTGCGTTTCCTTTCATGTTGTAGCCCTCTCCTTGCTCCAAACAGAGATTTGCGACAGTAGCGTGCTTCCGGCCTGATAAGTGATAATCGATTTTAAACCGCAAAAGCGTATCACGTTCCCTGTTGCTGTCAAGTCATGGCTCCGAGAAGGTTTTGTACCGCGGTCTGGGGTGACGAATCTAAGCAACTGTTCGCCTCCCTGTCGTACGTCCGTTGAGTGGACTACAATTCGGAAAAGACGCCGGAGGAGTACAGAGGGACAGTTAGCTCTTCCGAAGCGCGATTTTTGCAGCAGGTGGGCGTTGTGGCTAAGCGACTCCAACGAATTACTTCGGACAGTTTCGAGAGCCTGGGTGTTTTTGCAGCCCGGCTGCCATCGCAAATCGTTCCGGAGCTTTCCGAGCGCCTGTGCTGGGTCAGCGTAATCGTTGCGACCATCACAGTGGCCATGGTCACGCTTGGCTATCTGTTTCAGAAAGAGTTCGCCCAGGCGCTGCAACAACCTTCTCTACGGCTCACTTGCCTCGGGCTGGTTTTCTCCTCGGGATTGCTTTTCCTGGTGGATCGCACTGGCTGGCTTACCAAGCCGCGCTTGCTGGATCTCGCGCTTGTGTTCCAGATTGTAGTGAGCTTTTCCATCGGCATGTTCGAAACCGCGATTCCCATGACGGCGGATACTCCCATCCGCGGCCTCACGTATGTGGGCTTGTGGTTCTTCCTGTGCGCGTTTCTGCTCCCGAATGCCCCGCTGCGAGTGGCTCTGGTGGCGGTAGCGTCCATCATGAGCTGGCTGCTTGCCTACGAGGTGAACCGCTGGGTGAATGGATTCCCTCCTTATCCCCAGATCCGGCTGGCGCTGGTGCTCGGGCAAATGGTGGTAACCGGCGCATGGTTGTTCCTGATCAATGGACGCGTACTCTCCATGCACGTATAGCAGTACCGAGCCGAGCATCTGGGCAGTTACGAGATGCACTCCATCCTGGGACAGGGAGGCATGGGCGACGTGTGGCGCGCACGGCATCGCTTGCTAGCCCGCGATGCCG
>JBFXAV010000184.1:0-5888 GCA_050183935.1 Candidatus Korobacteraceae bacterium
TTCTTCCCTGCGGCGGCGGCGCGCTGCAGCACGTCCAGGGTGGCAAACATGGTTGTGGCGATGCCGCGCACCGGGGTCTGCTCATTGCCGGACAGGATGTTGTCCACGGTGTTGCCGCGGGGATTCCAAGGAACACCGATTTGACCCTTAATGCGCTCGACAACCTCGCCAACGGTGAGCCTGGCTGGCGTCTGCTGGGCTGCTTGCGGTTCAGCCAGCGCAATTTGTGAAGCAAACGCGCCGCCTGCAATCACAAACTCACGACGAGAGATCGGACTCATCATTCCTCCGAACCGGATTCCTCCGAACCGGCCAACGAATCGCCGCACCGCCGTTCAATCCATAACTGGCGTGTGCTCGCAAAAGAAAGCCGAATGCCTTATCGAGCGCGCGTCACTGCCTGCGGAGTCTCGAAATACCGGGCAGCGAAGTCAAGGAACACCGGCCAGTTCGGACCCGGAATGTGTCCCGCCGCGTGCTGGCGGAACGCGACATCACCGGTCATGAGCCCTGTCTCGATCTTCGGGAACTCGGTCGTACCCATGTCTTTCTTGCCCAGCAAGCGATAGACGGGGCCCGCGCCTGCGCCGGCAAGGAACGTACCCTTCGGATCGACCCAGGCATCGTTAATGCTCTCAGCCTGCTGCTCCAGTGGACCGCGACTCGCAACGAAGGCCGGATCGCCAGCCTGCATCATCTTCACTGTTCCGTCCGAGTTCAGGTTAGGACCGTTGCCGGTGCTAAGGAACACCGGGCGCGGCGCAACCATGGCAACGAGTTGGTGCGAGTCGACCGGCAGCATGTCCCAGCGGCCGGCATATTTCAGATAGTTGCCTGCCATCCAGTGATACTCGTTGGTGGCAGCAATGTTCTCGATTGCCTCGCCATACTTCCGGCGGTGAAGCTTTGCGCCGCTCTGGCCGGATGAACTGATGAAGCCGGTGAGAAAGCGCTCATCATAGGCGAGAGCCACCAGCGCGGCCTTACCTGTGCGCGAGTGGCCAAACACCGCGACCCGCTTGGCATCGACGGCCTTGTCGGTCTCAAAGTAGTCGAGCACCTTGCTCATGCCCCAACCCCAGGCCGAGAGCACTCCCCAGTCGTCGAGTTTGCGTGGCTGCCCCTTGTTCACAAGTCCAATGATGCCGCAGGTCAGGCCCTGGCCGTTGTCGGCCTGAATGCTGGCCGTCAAGACGCTGGCATACCCCCAGCCGCGCGAAGCAATTTGCTCCTGGGGGGTCGGTCCGGGGTTTGCATTGCCGCGCCCGCGTCCGGCCCCGGCGCCTGCGCCAGGCGCGGGCTGACCAGGAGGAACACACAGCGTGGTGCCGGGAACACCGTCAGGAAGTGCGCCACCAGTCCCAAACAGCAATACGACTGGCACTGGACTTGTTGCGTTCTTCGGCGTGCTCAGCGACGCGAGGATCGTAACGTTCAACGAGGGATAGCCCGAGTTGTCCACGCGGCCAAGCAATTGCCTGGTCACCATCGGCACATTTCCCACTACCTCTTCGGTCGTGCTGGCTACAGTCCAATTCACCTTAGGGATGTTTGTTGGCCTGCGACCGTACACTTCACGGTCGAATAATTCCTGGATCTCAGCGCGACGGCGGCGCCACTGCGCAGCACTCGTCACCTTTGTTCCGTTGTTGAACATGAGCGGGTCCGGCAGCTTCGGGTAAGGGTTCGCTGTTGCCTCATTGTAGGTCGCTGCAAGGTAGGGACCCGGCCCGGACGGGAACATGGTGATCTTCAGCTGATCCATCATGCGTTGCCGGTCCTGCTCGCTCGTAATGACCACATGCTTCGGCATAGCGGCGGAAGACCCAGCCGCCTGTTGGGCGCTGGCCTCGATCGAAAACCCGCTGCAGGCGATAGCAGCCATTCCCGCAGCCAAGAGTACTCTGCATGCCCACTGATTCATCATTGGCGTCTTCCTTGCTGCCCGGTCTGCTCAGTTTTCGGTTTTTCGGGAAGGGCGAAAGCCACATATGCGCCTTCGATCATCTGGGCGGCGGCGGCGGCCGGGCCTCTGGGCACACCAGTCTGGCCGACTCCCATCTGCGGCGTGGGCGCCGTGGCCGCAACCAGGATGTAAGCGCGACCGTTCACCTCGTACATGGAGGGGATTCCGGCGCTGCCGCCGGGAAGGTCGCCCTTCCACAGCACCTTGCCAGTGTCGGCATCGTAGGCGTAGATTTTGCCGTCGCGGGAGGCATGGAACACCAAGCCGTTGGAAGTCACTAAGACTGCCTTCGGCTCCAACATGGTTCCGGTGTCCTTTGCGCCTTCGGCTTCAGCACGAATATCTACACCAGCCGGAATTTGCCATTTGATGGTGCCCTTGTTCAGGTCGTACGCGGTGATGGTGGACCACGGCGGGCTGCTGATGTGCCAGTTGTTGTCGTATGGGGTGTAGTAACGGACAAGGTCGGCAGCAACTGTGTCTTTCGGATACGGCGGTCCGCCAATCCCGATGTACGGATTCCGGCCTTCTGGTGAGTTCTTCTTCACCTCGTCGGGAAGGGGAGCCCCTCCGGTACCTGCCACCGTACCCTGCCACGGCACGGAATTTCCCTGCGCTCCGGCGGCGCGAAGCGCGAGGTCGCGATCACCAGCCGCACCTTCGGGGTTGGCAAGATAAGAAATCAGGTCGTTAAGTTCGGCATCGCTGAGGGTTCCAAAGGGAGGCATCTGTGCCCTTCCCCCCTTGATGACTTCTCGCGTCTGGTCCGGGCCGAGTCTCTGCACCACTCCCTGCAGAGAAGGAATGCCGCCACCCATACCTGAACGATCCGCTCCGTGGCATGCTGCGCAGTTCTGGGCATAGATCGTCTGTCCGGGATGCGTACCAGCATTTGCAGGAGGACGTCCAGGCTCCAGCCTCAACTTCATAAAGGAAGGCGACTCAAAACTGGCCACGTACAGCGTGCCATCCGTGGGATTGGCCGAGGTTGCTCCCCAGTTGGCTCCACCGCGATTACCGGGGTTGTAGAGGGTTTCTTCGGTTGTGACCGGAGTAAACAGCCCCTGGTTGCGCGACTTCGCGATTCTTTCCTTCCATTCGGCGCGCTCTTCCGGGGTCAGAATGTAAGGGTTCACCGTATCCGCTGTCAGAGTCTGCTTTGCAAACGGTGGGGGAGCAGTGGGGAAGGGCTGGGTCGGCCATGGCTTTTCGAGCGGCATGGCACTCTGAGGCACCGGACGCTCTTCAATGGGGAACAGCGACTTGCCAGTGACCCGATCGAAGGCAAACACAAAACCCTGCTTTGTCGCCAGCGCCACAGCATCAATCTTCTTTCCGTTCTGCGTCACCGAGAGCAGTTGTGGAGCGGCGGTTGCGTCGTAGTCCCAGAGGTCGTGATGAACAAACTGGTAGTGCCATAGCCTCTTTCCGGTGCGAGCGTCGAGCGCCAGCAGGCAATTCGCAAAGAGGTTTGCGCCCTCGCGATCGGCTCCGTAGAAGTCGTTAGTCGCAGAGCCCGTGGGGAAGTAGGCAATCCCGCGCTTTTCATCGACCGTGATTTCGCCCCAGGTGTTGGCCCCGCCGATGTACTTGTATGCGTCCTTGGGCCAGGTGTCGTATCCGTATTGGCCGGGTTGCGGGACAGTATGGAATGTCCATACCAGCTTCCCTGTTTGTACATCGTAGGCCCGCAGAAAGCCCGGAGGCGACATGTACCCCTCGCCGTTGGCATTGCCCAAGATGATGAGGTTCTCAAAGATCTTGCCAGGATTACTGGATTGCGCGCGATAGACAGTTTTAGGATCTCGGCCCAATCCTTCACGGAGATTCACAACTCCCTTGTTGCCGAAAGTAAGAATCGACTTTCCAGTGCGCGCGTCAACCGCCTGGAGAGTGTTGTTCATCTGGAAAATCAGGCGTCGGTCCTTGCGATCCTTGCTCTCCCAGTAGTTGATGCCGCGCCCAGCAATGCCCGTGAGACCTTCGTGTACCCAGAGCTCCTTGCCGCTGGTGGCATCAATGGCGACCAATGAACTGTTCCGGGAAAGCACATAGGCAACGTTGTCCACCACAACGGGATTGAACACGTATGTCGCATTGGCGTGCGTCGGGTAACTCCAGGCAACTTGCAACTGGCTGACGTTCGCTTTGGTGAGCTGTGTGGTGGGAAAATAGTGCGAATTGTCAGGGCTGCCGCCGTAATCGCTCCACCATTTAGCTTGTTGTGCATCCGCAACGTTGCCCAAACTGAGCAGCAACAGAAACGCCAGCAGCAGCCTGCTGGCAGAATAAGAAACCGCCGCTTTCCAGGCATCACTCTCCGCAATCATCATTCCCTTCATCCCTTCCTGGACTTTGTTCGCACCATGTATTCAACAATCATTTTGCCGCTCTTGGGTATACGCATCTCGCAAATTACCGGTTCGATAACTTACCGGCTGTCCACAAGATCGAACGCTCTAACAGCTTGCGGAAGTTCTCGTTGGAATAAGCGGCAGGGCCATGCCCCAGAAGCAGGTAGGCGATGGGAGATTTCTTGTACTGGAAGGTCCATCCTAACTCTCTCCCAATGCCGGGCTTATCCGTGGACAAGAAAACGTCTGCATTGGTATTCACCAGGTAGTTGGAGTAGGTCTCATCGACAAAATCAAAATCGCTCATCCCGGCAGTAATCGGATGGTCTGAGGCAACATGCGCACGATAAGAAGTATTGGGGTGATAACCGGACCACGTCAGTTTGGGTGTGTTCTTGGGTTGGTCGAATCTGGCCCTCCCGCCCCGCACCCAGCTGTACTCCTCGTCAACTGGACACGACCCCAACGCATGGTGAAGAAACACAGTGGGCTTCCCTGCCTCGAACACAGCAAGAAGATCCTGCAGAAAAGCGGAGCACTCCTGGTTCATGTCGTAGAACACGAATACATCGTAGGTCGCTGCCGCCTCGGGCTTGAACTTCGCTTCCGCGCTTTCGCCATATTTGACATGCTCAAACTTGATGGTGTTCATGGACCGGAACACGTCAAGAAACGGCTCCTCCCGAAAACCATGTCCACCGGTGATGAGCAACACGCGGAGAGGCGTTCTCGCTGTTGTTAGCGACGACGTCGTCATGCCTTCACTGTTCGGCAGCGGCGCTTGAGCGTTAAGGACAAAATTGAGGGACAAAAGTAATGCTGCGACTCGAAATCCAAGAACCATTGTTTTCATGTTCATTACCGATTCCCACAAATTAAGAAGGGGGCAGGCGGCCGACTGAACGGCCGCCTGCATTGTGTCACATCGTAGTTGCGACTGCATTAGAACAACAACTTCAATGCCAGTTGAATGTCCCTGGGGAAATTCGCCTGCGCGGTGATACGTCCAAATTGATTGGAGGTGATGGTGGTATTGGGAGGCGCAAACTGAACGCGGTTTAACGCGTTGAACGCTTCGGCTCGGAATTGCACCTGGTAGCGCTCGCCAATCTTGGTGTTCTTAAAGAGCGAGAGATCCACGTTCTTGGTGCCCGGTCCATACAGATTGGGCATGACGCGCGGAGCGTTCCCAAACGTAAATGGAGTGTTCAAACTAAAAGCCTTTGTATTGAAATACTCTCCAAGGCGGTCTTTCACGGGACCGCTCTTCGACGGGTCGCTTCCATCCCAGTTCGGCCTTTGCGTACCCGCGTTCAGTGCGCTGCGATTTCCGCCGGTGATCTGTAGAGGCGGCCCGGACTGGAACATCATCAGGGAATTAACCTGCCATCCCCCGATTACTTTGCCCAGAGCTCCGTTGCTATTGAAGAGTCGCTTGCCAGGACCGAATGGAAGCTCATACACAAAACTGATGCTTAGCGTTTGCGGCGTGTTGAAGTTGGAGATGGCTCGTTCGCCGCGGAGGTTATACACGTTCTGGATACCGCCTCCAGAGAAGTTTTCACCGG
>JBFXAV010000185.1:0-5885 GCA_050183935.1 Candidatus Korobacteraceae bacterium
AACGCTCACTCGGCCGTGAACTCGCTGTCGGTGCGAGCTATTACTATCGCACTACGAAGAACCAGATCGGCCGCTTTAACAGTGCTATCCCCCGAGATGTGTTCTTCCTGGATTCGTCGCGTGCCTTCACCAATCCGCTTACGGGAGATATCATCACTCCCTACAACATCCCCACCTCTTACCGTGGCCGGGTGGACTACCTGCTCACCAACACCCCAGTGGTGGATGACAACCGCTACGATGGCCTGGAAATCACCGCTGAGCGCCGTTTTGACAAGAAGTGGATGCTTCGGACTGGCGTGACCTTCCAGCGAAATCGTGGCGTGTACTCCAACGGAACCAGCGACAACTTCAATGATCCCAACCAGGACATCAACCGTATGGATGGCTCCATTGATCAGGATGCGAGGGTCCTGTTCAAGCTGAGCGGAATTTACGTGCTTCCGCTTAAGATTCAAACCAGCGTCAACTTCACCCACACCGGCGGCTATGCCATTCTGCCCTCGTACACCGTCTCTGGGCTGAACCTGGCGGAATCCATCAAACTGGCGCCGAACGGCAGCGAGCGGCTCAGTGACGTAAACCTGATGAACCTTCGCCTGTCGAGACCGACAAAGGTTACGGAGAGCTTCACCCTGGAACCTGTCGTCGACCTCAATAACCTGACCAACACCAACGCGGTGATCGCGAAAGCCACGACATGGGGCGCCAATTTCCTGCGGCCTACCAACGTGGTGAATCCGTTTGTCGCGCGCTTCGGCCTGAAGCTCACTTGGTAACCCCAAGTGAGCTTTTTCCTGCAAATGGTCTAACTACTGTGAGGCATGGAGCATGATGCAAAGAACCCTGGTCTTACTGGGATGTCTGCTGTGCGCGGCGTTGGCTATGGCCGCGCCAGCGGACGCTCCCAAGAGCAGCATCACGATCGAGCGTATTGCTGAAATTCGTTATCCCACGGCCCCGGCATGGTCACCGGATAGTTCCACCGTAGCATTTCTTTGGGATGCTGCGGGCAAGCAAGATCTTTACATGGCGAAGCCGGGATCGGCGCCGGTTGCGCTCACCGACTTCCCTGTAAGCCCTGCAATGCTGCTCTCCGACATCGGCAGCTTCGAGTGGGTGGCGCCGGATCGTATTATTTTCGCGTGCCAGGGTGGATTGTGGACGGTTTCCCCGGGATCGCGGCCCGAGCGGTTGCCCGGCTTTGAAGGTGTAGCCCAGTTCACTCTCTCGGGAGATCGCAAGCAGATTGCTTTCGTCCGCAAGGGAGAAATCTGGGCAGCGTCCTTTGAAGGCAAGACCGAGAGGCAACTGACCCGGATCCCCGAGGGCATGTCCGTATCGTCCTTGAGTTTCTCTCCTGACGCGGAGTGGATCAGCTTCAACGCTGCCCGCGCCGAACAGGAAGAAATGCCGCTGCCGTACAACGGCAATCGTATGCGCGTTTACCGGAATGCAAGCTGGGATGCGCGCATTGGGGTGATTTCCGTTTATGCCACAAGCGGTGATCCGCTGTGGATTTCGACGGATGGAGCAGGTAACTTTCGCGGAGGTGGCGTGCAATGGGCGGCAGGGCCCTCCCTTGTGCGGCACGAGTTTTCAGTGGATCGTAAGACGCGCTCCATCACGGTCACAAAAATTCCTTCCGGAGAAACCCGCACGCTTTGGCAGGATCGCGACCCCGCCTATTGGACGCCTACCGGTGGTTCGCGCATGGTGGTCTCGCCCGACGGTAAATGGGTCGAGTTCGTTAGCGACCGAACCGGCTGGCCTCATCTCTATGTCATTTCTATTGATGCCACCAAGGAATCAGAAGCCAAGCAACTCACTCAGGGCAAGTATGGTGCTGGGTATGCCTCCTGGTCACCGGACAGCAAGCGCATAGCATACGCGCACAGCGTGGACGGCAACCAGATGGAGCGGTTCATCTCCATCGTTGACCCTGCCACCGGGAAGACAGAAAAAATCATTGCCGGACGCGGTGTGAACTTCGATCCCGTCTTCTCTCCCGACGGATCATCACTCGTTTATCAGCGAACTGCCGTGGAACACGGGCTGGAAATCTACACCGTTGCCGCGAAATCGGCCGCAACCCCGGTTCGGCTCACGAACTCGCTTCCGCCAGAAATCAAAGTTTCGGATCTTACTGCTCCGGTACCAGTCTTCTTTCCCAGCCGAGCGAGCGATAAGAACCCTGTGCCTGCAACCCTGATGGTTGCTTCCACGCTCGACAAAACCAAAAAGCACCCGGCTATCGTCTGGATTCACGGTTCGGGGTCTGACCAGAACTACCTTGGCTGGCATCCCGGCGCCTACCGCATGTACTACTCCATGCACCAGTACCTTGCTCAGCAGGGATACGTCATTCTTACGCCGGACTATCGTGGCAGCTCTGGCTACAGCCGTGACTGGGCAGTGGGCGACTACAGAGACATGGGCGGCAAGCCCACGGAAGATGTTGCTGCGGGAGCAGATTACCTCAAGACTCTGCCGTATGTGGACCCTGATCGCATAGGTGTTTGGGGTCTCAGCTACGGCGGGTATATGACCCTGCAGGCCATTACCACCACGCCTACGCTGTTTCGCTGTGCGATTGACGTTGCCGGAGTTGGCGATTGGGCTACATGGAGCCCGGGTGCATATACCGTGGCGCGACTTGGAACTCCGGTCAACAACCCGGAAGGATACGAGCGCTCGGCGGCATCGCGACACCTCGACAAAGTGCAGCGGCCACTGCTGATTCTTCACGGCACCAACGACACCAATGTCGGCATCTGGGAGTCTCTTAAGGTCATTGATGAACTTCAGAAACTAGGCACGCCGTTTGAGATGGCGGTGTATCCGGGAGAAATTCACTTCTTCCGTCGGGCGCATGTTCTGCGGGATGCCTGGAAGCGCAGCGAAGCGTTCTTTGATAAGCACCTCAAAGAGCCGGCCAGCACCTCGCAATCCGGCGGAGAATCGCCGGCTCCGCAGATGGCCGCCGGCCAGTAAAGCTCCATGAGAGCGGAAAGGAGAAGACATGATTCGCAAGCTAGCAATCCATGCAGCCTTACTTTGCGCAGTAATTGTCCAGGCAATTTCAGGGCAAGCTGCAAACGGAAGCATAACCATTGAGAATGTTGCGGAAATCAAGTATCCCACGGCGCAGCAGTGGTCGCCGGACGGCAAGGCTGTCGCGTTTCTCTGGGATGCGGCAGGCAAGCAAGACCTATTCGTAGTTCGTCCCGGAGAAAAACCGGTTGCGCTTACCGATTTTCCTGTGGATGCTGACATGCTTCAGTCAGACATTGGCAGCTTCGAGTGGGCTTCTCCCACCCGGATTCTCTTTGCCTACAATGGCGCATTGTGGAGCGTTTCCACCGACGGCAGCAAGCCGGAGCGCCTTCCCGGTTTCGCGGGGGTTAGCAGCTTCTCGCTTTCGCCGGATCTTTCCCAGATCGCATTCATACGGAAGGGACAAGTTTGGGTCGCTTCTCTGGCTGCGAAAACCGAGCGCCAACTCACACAACTTCCTGAAGGGTTGACGGCGGGAGCACCTGGCTTTTCGCCCGATGCAACCTACGTTGCCTTTTATGCCTCCCGCGGTGCAGACGAACCCATTCCCATGCCTTACAACGGCAATAGAATGCAGGTTTTTCGCGTTAATCGATGGGATACGCAACTCGGTCTGGTCTCGGTCTATGGTGGCGATCCTGTCCTGGTTCCAACCTCGGGAGGTGGAAACCGGGCTCAATCGGGGACACACCAGTGGGCAACAGGCAACGCATTGGTGCGCCAGGAGCTTTCTTCTGATCGCAAGACTCGCGAAATCAAGATCACTTCTACCGATGGCACTACCCGTACTCTTTGGAAAGACTATGATCCTGCCTGGTGGTCGCCTTCAGGGGGAACCTCCACCGTCTCCTCTCCGGATGGAAAGTGGGTGGCTTTTGTCTGTGACAGGAGCGGCTGGCCGCACCTCTATGTAATCCCCTCGGACGCCACATCGGAGTCGCAAGCAAAGCAGATCAGCACGGGAAATTTCGGCGTGACGTACCCGGCATGGTCTGCGGACAGCAAGTATCTCGCCTTCTCGCACAGTGCCGATGGCAATCAGATGGAGCGCTTTCTTTCTGTCGCCGAGCTGCCCAGCGGCAAGGTAACTCCGGTAGTGAAAGCGCGTGGAGTCAACATCAATCCCAGCTTCTCGCCTGATGGCAAGATGTTGATTTACTCCAGGGCAGCAGTCGAGCATCCTTTGGAGGTCTATGCCGCCTCCGTAAACAGCGGTAACCCTATACGCCTGACGGATTCCCTGCCTCCGAGCTTGCAACCGCAGGATCTGACCGCTCCGGTTCCTGTGCAGTTTCCGAGCCGCGCTTCCGATCACAAATCAGTGCCGGGCACGCTTATGGTGCACAAGAATTTGGACCGCTCCAAAAAGCACCCGGCGATTGTCTGGATTCATGGTTCGGGAGCGGATCAGAACTATCTGGGATGGCATCCCGGTGCCTATCGAATGTATTACTCCATCCATCAGTACTTCGCGCAGCAGGGGTACGTCATTCTCACGCCAGACTACCGCGGCAGTTCGGGATACCATCGCGACTGGGCCACCGGGCACTATATGGACCTGGGGGGTGGAGAGACACAGGATGTGGCCGCGGGCGCTGACTACCTGAAGACTTTGCCTTACGTTGATCCGGATCGCATTGGAGTCTGGGGCCTCAGCTATGGCGGCTTCATGACTCTTCAGGCAGTCACAACCACACCCACGCTGTTCCGCTGTGCCATTAATGTGGCCGGGGTTGCCGACTGGGCAACGCATGGCCCCTGGAGCATAGGACGCATGGGGACCCCCGTATCGAATCCCGATGGGTATTACCGTTCGGCGCCCGTCAAACACCTTTCTAAACTGGAGGTCCCGTTGCTCATCCTGCACGGTACCAACGATACCAACGTACCCATAATCCAGACCCTGGACGTAGTCGATCAGTTGCAGAAGCTGGGGAAACCTCACGAGATCGCACTGTATCCCGGAGAAATCCATTTCTTCCGCCGGGCACATGTGCTGCGTGATGCCTGGCGACGCAGCGAAGCGTTCTTTAATCAGTATCTTAAAGACACTTCGATCACGACTTCTTCCAGTCAAACCAACACGATCGCGAATCAGTGACCCGAATGCCCAATCTCTTAGGTTGCCACTGCATTCGGCAAGGGGTTCGAAGCCCAGCGCTAGAACCCTTTGCAGAGACGTTGATCAAGTGGAAGCAGAGCATGCCTCACCTGCATTGCCCACAATCTTCCAACAATCCCTCAAGCTGTTGATCGCTGACTGGACCCGCACCACTGCCGCTATCGTAAGTTCCTGCATAGCACTGTGCCGCCGATGGTAGCATTGGCGCTTTGACTCCTAGTTCATCCCCTGGTGAAGAACCCCCGTGGTATGCCGCCATTTAAGAGACGGCCGGAGTGCGCATTTTGAGCAGTCTTTGGGCAGGAGGAATCTTTGGCGAACGATAGCGAACGGCTGATGAATGCGGGTACCGCAGTCATTGCGGATGTGTTTGATGACATTGGACAACTGCCTCCGATTTTGGATAACAATCTATTCCCAGTGAAGCCCGGCTCGCATTTTGCGGGGCCTGCCTACACCATTGCGGGAGAGAGCGTCACATGGTCTGGCAGCGGAGACCGAGCCAAGCTGGCTGCTATAGATGCCATGCCGAGTGGTGCTGTCGCAGTCTGGGCCGGGAACGACGCGCGTGGAGTCTGCTGCTTCGGGGACCTTCTGGCCAGTGCCATGCTGGCGCGCGGTTGTGCTGGCGCTGTGGTGGACGGTGGCGTTCGCGACGTAGCATTTCTTCGTAACTCGAATCTGCTGGTAATGGCGAGATATCGGA
>JBFXAV010000186.1:0-5858 GCA_050183935.1 Candidatus Korobacteraceae bacterium
CGCAGCGCTTCCATTTGCTGGCGCTGGCTCTCGTGCATCGCCCGAAGCTGCTCTTTCTGCTGATCGGAGAGGTTGAGCTGCTCCGCCATACGGTCCATGCCCGGGCCACCGTGCTTGCCAAACCCCCTGCCGCGTCGCGGCCCATCCCCGCCGGCCTGCGCGATTGCGATTGCGCCCAGCAGGAGAGTGCTCGCAACCAAACTTATTACAACTCTGTTCCGCATAACTTTTCCTAATCCCTTCTCTGGAATTCGCCCACTGGTAGAAACGCGCATACGCGCGAAAAGTTGCGTGACTTTTGCGGCGGAATTCCGGGAACCCCCTCTAGAAAGTTTTGAGCCGATCTGCGGAGCCAAGAATCGAACTGCTCTGGTCTAAAGCCCCTTCATTCCCCTCGCGCGGAGTAACCTGATGACGAAACAGGAACGCAGCCGTGTGGCTGCGCTGGTGCAAGCTACTGAATATCTCTTCCTGGAGAACCTTGCCCTAAAACTGGTGCTGGAAAACCGTGAAGTTCGGAACTGGAGAAAGCTGGCAGACCGGCTGCTTGCTGACGAAGAAATTCTTGCCGGGATTCATCTTCAATTTCGAGACATCTACAAGGCAATGGAACAACCCGACCAAATTTCCGACGCTCTTGACCTGCTTGTCAGCCGCCTTCCTGGTAAGAAGCTGGCTTGAATCCCTTGAATCCTATGATCTGCGGCGGGCTTGCAGCCCGCTATCGAAGGACGGCATACAGCCCCGTCCCTACACAAGCTCCTAGCGCGGAAGAGCAGGTCTTCAGGCCCACGTAGACGCGGTGCTGAAGTGCCGTTCTACCAGCTCAGTGGTGAGAAATCCAAACCAGGGCGAAAGAAAAAGCCTGGCCAAAGCCAGGCTTCATAATGCAACCGCGGTCTGCTGAAAGCAGATCGGAATCTATTTCTTTTCTTCTTCGCCGCTATCGGAAGCTTCGCCTGCGGCGCCAGCCTGCTGCTGCGCCTCGGCTTCTTCCATGGCTTTGCGGGTTTCCTCGGCGCGCTTGGCGCGGGCTTCGGCGCGCTTCTGCTGTTTTTCGGCGATGACCTGCTCGCTTCCAAGCAATTCGATTACGGCCAAATCGGCCCCGTTGCCCTTTTGCCATCCTGAGTGGAGGATGCGCAGGTAGCCTCCGTTGCGGTCGCCCATGCGCGGAGAGACGGTCGAGAACAGCTTGTCCACGGCCTCGCGCGTCATGAGAAAGCTTGCGGCCTGGCGGCGCGCGTTTAAGTCTCCGCGCTTGCCCAGGGTGATCATCTTCTCCACCAGAGGACGCATAGCCTTGGCCTTGGGCACCGTGGTTTCGATGCGTTCTTCCACGATAAGAGAGGTCACCAGGTTGCGCAGCAACGCGCGACGGTGCGACGTGTTCCTTCCGAGCTTCGTACCTGCTTTTCGATGACGCATGACGTGTAGTTCCTGATCCTGAATTCTTGCTGCAAATCAGCGGGCGCGAACCAGTCCGCGCCCACTTTCATTTCGCTGCTGCTACTCTTCGCCGTCGAACACACCGTAGGCGCTGGCCGGGATGGGAGGCTGCGGGGCGCCGGGCACGGCGTTGCCGTGCTCGTCGATCTTCATGCCCAGCGACAATCCCATGGTGCCCAGGATTTCCTTAATTTCGTTCAGCGACTTGCGGCCGAAGTTCTTGGTCTTCAGCATTTCATTTTCGGTCTTCTGCACCAGCTCGCCAATGGACTGAATGTTGGCGTTCTTCAGGCAGTTGTAGCTGCGCACCGAAAGCTCCAGTTCCTCAACCGAGCGGTTCAGGTTCTCGTTACGGATCTCCGGCTTGCGCTGCTCGTCTCCACTCGCGGCTTCCAACTCTTCCTCGAAGTTGATGAAGATGTTCATGTGATCCTTCAGCAACTTCGCCGCCAGGCCCACGGCGTCCGCCGGGGTAACCGAGCCATTGGTCCAGACTTCCATAGTCAGCTTGTCGTAGTCGGTGATCTGACCCAGACGGGCAGCCTCCACCGTGTAATTGCACTTGCGGACCGGCGAGTGAACGGAATCAATGGGAATGAACCCAATGCCGAGATCCTCGTCAAAGTTCTTGTCGGCGGAGACGTAACCGCGCCCGCGCTTCAGGCGCATCTCCATGTCGAGCTTGCCGCCTTCGCTCACGGTGGCAATGTACACATCGGGGTCGAGCACTTCCACGTCGGCATCCGCTTCGATCATGCTGCTGGTGACTATGCCCGGCTGCTCGGCGCGGAGGTAAATGGCCTTGGGGCCCTCTCCGTTCAGCTTGAAGGGGACCTGCTTAAGGTTCAGGATGATGTCCGTGGCATCCTCAACCACGCCAGGGATGGACTGGAACTCGTGCAGCACACCTTCGACTTTGACCGCGGTGACTGCCGCACCCTCGATCGAGGAGAGCAGCACGCGCCGCAGCGCGTTGCCGATGGTGGTGCCGAAGCCGCGCTCAAACGGCTGCGCCCAGAAGCGACCGTACTTGTCGCTGAGGGTTTCGGTGTCTGTCGCCAGACGCTTGGGTTTCTGAAAGCCTTTCCACAAAACCATTGTTCTTCTCCTTCGGCCATGCTGCTCGGCGACGGCTCCCCTGGCAGGCCACCAGGGTCACTGCCGCGCGCCGGCTGATCTGGCTCGAATGCGGCCTGATTGAACCGGGATTTTGTCCCGGCAAAGAATCCTTTGTGGCAGCGCCACTCAGGATGCGGCCTGCGGACTCCCGCTTGTCCTTCGCTTCGCTCGGACTCGCTCACGCCCGCAAAACGAACCGGTATTTCACTGATCCTTCGACTTCGCCCGCTTCGCGGGCTTCGCTCAGGATGCGGCCTGCGGACTCCCCGCTTGTCCTTCGCTTCGCTCGGACTCGCTCACGCCCGCAAAACGGCCGCTACTTGCTGTACAACTCGACGATCAATTGCTCGTTGACCGGCAGGTTGATGTCTTCCCGCTTCGGCAGCGAAAGCAGCCGTCCCTTGAGGCCTTCACGGTCAAACTCCAGCCACGTGGGAACCGCCTGATGGCTGGTGTACTCGACCGCCTGCAGGATGGAATCCAGCTTGCGGCTGTTCTCGCGTACCGCGATTTCATCGCCAGCCTTCACTTCGTAGGATGGGATATCCACCTTGCGGCCGTTGACCTGGATGTGGCCGTGGCGCACGAACTGCCGCGCCTGACGGCGCGAGGTCGCCAGCCCAAGCCGGAACACCAGGTTATCGAGACGCCGCTCCAACTGCTGGAGCAGCAACTCGCCGGTGACGCCCTTGGCTCCCGTGGCCTGTTCGTAGTAGTTGCGGAACTGGTTCTCGCCGACAAAGTAGATGCGCTTCGCCTTCTGTTTCTCGCGAAGCTGCAGGCCGTAGCCGACAATCTTTGCCTTGCGATCCTTACCGTGCTGTCCGGGAGCGAAGTTGCGCTTCTCGATCGGACACTTGTCCGTGAAGCACTTGGCACCCTTCAAAAAAAGCTTCATGCCTTCGCGACGGCAAAGGCGGCATACTGCGTCCTTATAACGTGCCAATTCTCTTCTCCTTCTGATACCGGTTTACCTGATACCGGTTTACGGGATTGGCATTCCCTTCGTCCCGGTGATACATCGTTTCCAGTTTGTCGTTTCCACAATGCGAAGCATTCGCGCAACTTTGAGAACCGACAACGGGAAAAAACAATCTTACACGCGCCGGCGCTTTGGCGGACGGCAGCCATTATGCGGAATAGGCGTGGCGTCTTTGATGTTACGCACTTCCAGACCTGCGGCCGTCAAAGCGCGGATAGCAGATTCGCGCCCCGAACCGGGTCCGCTTACGCGCACTTCCACGCTGCGCACGCCATGCTCGCGAGCCTGATTGGCTGCGTTCATCGCGGCCTGCTGCGCGGCAAAGGGAGTGCCCTTGCGGGACCCACGAAAGCCCAGCGAACCGGAACTCTTCCACGAGAGCGTATTCCCCTCGCCATCCGAGATGGTAACGATGGTGTTGTTGAACGAGGCCTGAATATGCACGACCCCAAAGGGAACGTTCCTGCGCTCGCGGCGCTTGAACTGCTTCCGCTTGCCTTTTTTTTCCGCGCCTGCGGCGCCTGCTGCTGGTTTTGCCATTGTTCGCTCTCTTCGGCTTTCGGCTGCCAGGCTGCCGGTTTCGGCGCTGCCCGGGCTAACCGGAAACTATGTCTTGCCCGTGGCTTTCTTCTTGCCGGGCACGGTGCCCTTGCGCGGTCCCTTGCGGGTGCGCGCGTTGGTGTGCGTGCGCTGTCCCCGGACCGGCAGGCTGCGGCGATGACGGTACCCGCGATAGGAACCGATTTCGATCAGCCGCTTGATGTGCATGGAGACGTCCTTGCGAAGATCGCCTTCCACATCGCCTTCGGTCTCGATGACCTGGCGGATGCGGTTGACTTCGTCTTCGCTCAGGTCCTGCACCTTCTTGTCGGCTTCAACGTTCGCGGCCCCGCAGATACGCGTGGCGCGGGAGTGTCCAATGCCGTAAATGTACGTCAGTGCGATTCTGGTGTGTTTGTTGCGCGGAAGATCCACGCCTGCAATACGAGCCATAGTTCCTTCTTACCCCTGCCGCTGCTTGTGCTTGGGATTTTCACAGATCACACGCACCACTCCCTGGCGGTGGATGACCTTGCATTTGTCGCAAATCTTTTTAACGGATGCTCGGACCTTCATAAGCTTTACTGTTTCCCGTTTCTGATTTCTGATTCCAGAAGCGATCTTTCGCTCGCCGGAATTTTCCGGCAGCAATTGCTGATCCTTCGACTTCGCCCACTTCGCTCAAGATGATGCCCCGCAGCTCAGACGCCGCGGAAAGCAGCATCACTTGTAGCGGTACACAATCCGTCCGCGGGTAAGGTCATAGGGCGACAATTCCACCGCTACGCGGTCTCCCGGAAGGATACGGATAAAATTTTTGCGCATCTTGCCCGACACATGGGCGAGCACCTGATGCTTGTTTTCCAGTTCAACCCGGAACATGGCGTTGGGCAACGGCTCCACCACCACTGCCATGACCTCGATCGCGTCTTCCTTACTCATGCACTCCTTGCTGATTTCCTCTAAGTTCCGGTTCACGGCTGACAACGAGCCGTAGATTCCAATTCACGCTTACGCCGTCAAAATCATGGGGCCGTCATCGGTCACGGCAACGCTGTGCTCAAAGTGAGCGCTGTAGCTGCCATCGGTCGTCACCGCCGTCCAATGATCCTCGAGCAACCGCGCTCCGGGATTGCCGACGTTGACCATGGGCTCGATGGCGAGCACCATGCCCTGCCTCAGGCGCGTTCCCTGCCCGCGAACTCCGTAGTTCGGAACCTGCGGCTCTTCGTGCAAGCGGGTACCGATTCCGTGCCCTACAAACTCACGCACTACGCTAAAGCCATTGGCTTCGACCAGTTCCTGCACCGCCGCGCCCACATCCCCGACCGTTTTCCCCGGGCGCATCTCATCAATTGCGCGATAAAGCGATGCTTCCGTGACTTCCAGCAGCCGCTTCACATCCTGGTCGAGGTAATCGCTCACCGGGACCGTGATCGCCGCGTCGCCATAGTAACCATCGAGCACCACACCGCAATCGATGGAGACAATGTCGCCTTCCTTCAATATCCGCCGGTCGGACGGGATACCGTGCACGATCTCGTTGTTCACCGAAGTGCACAGCACACAGGGATAATCGTGATATCCCTTAAAGGCAGCCTTGGCGCCTAGGTCACGAATCTTACTTTCCGCCGCGCGCTCCAAATCCATGGTGGTAACGCCCGGCCTCACCATTTCCTTGAGCATATCGAGCACCTGGCGAACGATGCGTCCGCTGTGGCGCATTCTCTCCAGTTCGGCAGCAGACTTATAAACGATTGCCATTCTC
>JBFXAV010000187.1:0-5836 GCA_050183935.1 Candidatus Korobacteraceae bacterium
AGCTACAAGAGCAGAACCGCCTCGAGTTCGTGGAAGACCCGAACAGCACGCGCCTGGAAGTCCGGCGGTTGCTGGAAGAGCTGCTGGCGGCCGAAGCGCGGATTGATACTTCCGCACGGCAGAAGATCGAGAGCCAAAAGCGCATTATTGTGGAGGGTTCCCAGGAGTGGGACATCCTCTATCGCAAGTATTACAACGAGGAAGTAAAAAAGCTCGGCATTTAGCCTTCCCCTCGAGGCATGACTCGACCTCGCTACCGGGATGAGGGCTTGGATAGCACAACTCTAAGTTGCTGTTTTGGTGCAGTTTACCGCCAACGTACGGTTTCGCTGGTTGAATCTTTCCCCCCGCGCTAGCATCTACATACGAAAGCCCCTTTGTGTGCAAAGTCGCGGATGGAGGGGCACGAAACTATGGGAAATCTATTTAAGACTACGCTGCTGTTGGGACTGCTCACGGGTTTTCTGCTGTTTGTGGGCCAGTACTTTGGCGGACAGAACGGACTCATGATTGCGCTGGTGATGGCCGGCGTCATGAACTTCGTCTCGTATTTTTTCTCCGACAAGATTGCGCTAGCCATGTACCGGGCCAAGCCCATCACGCGCGATCAGGCGCCGCGCCTATATGACATGACCGAGCGGCTGACGCAGCGGGCAGGACTGCCTATGCCCAAGCTGTTCGTCATTCCGGAGAGTTCTCCAAACGCGTTTGCCACGGGCCGCAACCCCAAGCACTCGGCGGTGGCGGTAACTCAGGGTCTAATGGACCTGCTAAGCGATGAAGAGGTGGAGGGAGTGATTGCCCACGAGCTTGGGCACGTGCGCAACCGGGACATCCTGATCGCTTCGGTGGCTGCGACCATAGCGGGCGCAATCACCTTCTTTGCTCGCATGGCCATGTGGGGCGCAATGTTTGGTGGCTATGGCGGACGCGATGACCGCGATCGCGGCGGCGGAGTGATCGGCCAGCTTGCGCTGATCATTTTGGCGCCCATGGCGGCCATGATGATCCAGTTCGCGATCTCGCGCTCGCGTGAGTTCGCGGCGGATGCAACGGCGTCCAAGATAACCGGCAATCCTTATGGCTTGGCGAATGCTCTTCGCAAGCTGGACGGCTACTCGCGGCAGCGTCCGCTGGTAGCTTCTGCGAATACGGCGCACATGTTCATTGTGAAGCCGGCGATCAACATGGGTGAGATTGCGAACCTGTTCTCTACCCATCCTCCGATCCCGCAGCGCATTGAGCGGCTGATCGGGAAGACCACGCAGTTCGAGTAAGCTGGTTAGTTGAGCTTAAAACGGAGCCATTTGGCTCCGTTTTTTTGATTTAGTTGCACTGCCTGATTGGCGCTGCCGAAGCTTGCACTGAGGACAATGCACCTTCGGGCGCGTACTGTGCTGAAAAGCTGGTGCGAGGCGAGGAGAAAGGGCCGTAAAATCCAACAATGTCGTTGCATCTGGCCCAAGACTCCGTGCAGCGGGCGGCTGCACTGGAAGCGACGCTACGCACTGTCATCCGCGGACAGGATGGTGTGATCCGGCTGGCGCTGGTCACGCTGTTCGCTCGCGGCCACCTCCTGATCGAAGGCGTACCCGGCGTGGGAAAGACCACCTTGGGGCAAGCGCTGGCTCGAGCCTTAGATTGCCACTTCCAGAGAGTACAGTTCACCAGCGACCTGTTGCCGAGCGATGTGCTGGGTACTTCGATTTATTCAGCGGCGGAGCAGCGCTTTGAGTTCAAGCATGGCCCGGTGTTTTCCAATGTCCTCCTGGCAGACGAGATTAACCGTACTACTCCCAAAACGCAGTCGGCGCTGCTGGAATCCATGAGCGAGTACCAGGTGACGGTTGACGGGCATGCCTACGCGCTGCCGGATCCTTTTCTGGTAATTGCTACGCAAAACCCTGTCGAGCACCACGGAACCTATCCATTACCGGAGTCCCAACTGGATCGCTTCCTGATGCGGGTGCACATGGGATATCCCCAGGCGGAGAGTGAGCGGCAGATTCTGCGGGCTGAGGCAGGCGCATCGCGCCTGGACGATATAGGCCCGGTTCTCACCGGTGCGGACGTGCTGGCAATTCAGCAGGAAGTGACGGCCGTCCGCGTGGACGACTCCCTGGTGGACTACGCACTTGCCATTGTTGGACGCACGCGGGAGTCGGCACAACTGGCGCTGGGTGTTTCTCCGCGTGGCTCCATTATGCTGTACCGAGCGGCCCAGGCGAATGCTTATCTGGACGGCCGCAACTTTGCCACGCCGGGCGACTTCAAGTCGCTTGCCGTGAACGTGTTTGCGCACCGCGTGGTGGTGAACGCTCGGTCTTCTTCCACACTGAAGAAAACCGACCAGGCGGAGCAAATCCTGCAGGAGATCGTGGAGAGTGTTTCGGTTCCGGTATAGTCGGTTTTTCCTTCGAGCTCTCGTTTGTCCTATCCTAGAGTTATCTTTTGCAATCAACCTTGATGGGCCGCTCTTGCCGGGGTCTGTCACGGGCATCAATCTCTGACATCAGCATTGCAAAGTTTTCTCCAACGGAGCACAATGCCGCCGCGCCTTTTTGGAGGTTCGAGAGGCCGGCTCGAGCCGGGTTACGGCTTTCCAACTTCCACTGGGTCCACGGGCTCCCAAACAACATGGAGGAAGCCATATGAACCGTCGTACATTTGTTGGAACGCTGGCAGCTGGTGTAGCGGCGTCGGCACAGCTGGTCGCGGCGCAGGAAAAAGCCGCTCCCGCGAAAGCCGGGAAAGCAGAAGCTCCAGTCAAAACGTGGTCCCCTAAAATCGAGCGACTTTTCAAGGTCGAAGGACTGGTTCACCCCAATGCAATGGAAGCCACGCCGGACGGCATGTGGCTTGGGGATCAGGTGTCGGAAAAAATCTTTAAGGTGGACTGGAAAACCGGCAAGGTACTGACGGAATTGCAGTCCGAGTCGCACAACACCAGCGGCGTCGCAATCGGAGAAGGGTTCCTGTGGCTCTCCGCCAATGGCAGCGTGAACAACCGCCGCCCGCCGCGTCCGCAGGACAAGCCGTATGGGGAACTTGTTCAGGCAGACATGAAGACAGGCAAGACGATCAAGATCCACAAGGTAATTTGGGGCGGAGGCATTCACGGAATGACCTACGTACCTCAGACCAACAGCTTGTGGGTCACGGCGCTTAGCCTGCAAGCCGTGGCCGAGCTCGACACACGCGACAATATGCGGATCAAGCGCATGTTCCCAGCGAAGGGAACCCGTGCCCATGGCTTAGACTGGGACAATGGCGCCATGTGGGTGGTGTTCGCCGGAGAACGGGAGGTCCACAAGTTTGACATCAGCACAGGGAAAGTTCTGGAGGTTGTGAAGCTCTCCCCCACTGCCGATCCCGATCCGCATGGCATGTGCATTCATGAAGGCCACATGTACTACTGCGATGCGGGATTGACCGAGTCGGGCCCGGGTAGCGAACGCGGAATGGTGTGCCGCTTCAAATTGAACGGCGCGACTTAGCGCACTTTCCCACCGGGTGGAGACAGCACTTCCCGTTCCCGGGGCTATAAGTCAGGCGGGAGTGTGCTGCTCAGGCGCGCTCCATGCATTGCCCATCTAAGTTTGGAGAGGACCAGGATGGAACTGGATAACAAGTTCGAACCGCGTACTTTAGATATGCCTGAGACGTCGCAGGGAGTAACGCGGCGTTCATTTTTGGCGGGGTCAGTAGCAGGCGTGTGGCTGGCGGCGAACTGGCCGCAGATTCTGGCGGCGCAGACGCACGCTCACCGGGCGGCGGCTACGGGGCGTCCCACGAAGCTGGAATTTCTTTCCCCCGAGCAGTCCAGGGAAGTGGAGGCGATGGCCGCGCAGATCATCCCGGCCGACGACACTCCCGGAGCCCGCGAAGCCAAGGTTGTGTACTTCATCGACCGGGCACTGACAACTTTTGCGCGTGACAACCAGGATGTGTACACGAAAGGGCTCGGGGAGCTTCAGTCCAAGACTCGGGAGATGTTTCCCGGTACCAGTGCGTTTTCCGCGCTAAGTTCGCAGCAGCAGATTCAGCTGCTCACCGCCATTGAGAAAACACAGTTCTTCGCACAGGTGCGCCTGCACACCATTCTGGGATTTTTTGCTGATCCAGTTTACGGCGGAAACCAGGAGAAGGTGGGTTGGAAGCTGATAGGGTTTGAGGACAAATTCGCGTATGCCACGCCATTTGGCTACTACGACCGAGACTACAAACCTTCCTAAGACCACGGAGAGAAACCATGAAGACATTCCAGCCCAGCACGGAAGTCGATTTTGTCGTCATTGGCGCGGGCGCCGCTGGCGGCGTGATGGCCAAGGAGCTTTCCTCCGCGGGCTTCAACGTTGTAGTCCTGGAGCAGGGCCCGTATTTTCGCGAAAAGGACTTTCAGCGGCAGGATGAATTGAACAACCGGCTCGACGGTGCGCCACTGCTGATCAACGACCACTCGCAACAACCGAACACCTTTCGCACCAGCCCGAATGAAAAGGCGGTACGCGCGTCTTCGGTGACTTATGGCCGCTGCGTGGGCGGTGGCACGGTTCACTTTACCGGCACCATGTCGCGCTTCCACGAGATCGACTTCAAGGAGCGCAGCCTGCTTGGCCCGATCTCCGGCACTGGGTTTGACGATTGGCCAATCACCTACGCCGAACTGGAGCCTTACTACACCAAGGTCGAGTGGGAAGTGGGAATCTCCGGGCAGGGCGGGGCGAGTCCATTCGAGTCGCCACGGTCGAAGCCGTATCCAATGCCTCCGATGCCCATCAAGGGTTCGGGTGTGCTGATGGAGAAGGCGGCCAAGAAGCTTGGATGGCATGCTGCCCCGGTTCCGCTGGCGATACTCTCCAAGCCGTATCGCGGACGTAAGGCGTGCGTTCACTGCGGGCTGTGCGGTGGGTATGCATGCGAGAACGGCGCGAAGTCCAGCTCACTGGTATCCGTGATTCCAGAAGCGGAAAAAACCGGACGCTGCGAGGTGCGCACCGGATGTTATGTACGCGAAGTTTCCGTGGATAAAACCGGACGCGTTACCGGAGCAGTGTACTTCGACGGGCGCAAGCGTGAAGTTTTCCAGCGGGCGAAGGCCGTGGTGGTGTGTGCCAATGGAGCGGAAACACCCCGGCTACTTCTGATGTCGAAGTCCAGCCTGTTTCCGGATGGTTTAGCGAACTCCAGCGGCGTGGTGGGCAAGTACCTGAACTTTGGCGCGGGCGCCAGTGCGAAGGGAATCTTTGAACATCCGCTGAACGACTACAAGGGGCACAACCAGAGCCGGATGATTGAAGACTTCTACGACTCAGACCCCGCGCGCGGCTTTTACGGCGGAGGCAGGTTGGATGCCCGCTGGGGATACGAAGGCCCGATCAGCTATGCGTTGCAAAACCTTCCTCCAGACGTACCGCGCTGGGGCGCGGGCTTCAAGAAGTTTTGTGCTGACAATTTCACGCGCACTATGACGGTACAGGCGTTCTGCACTTCGCTGCCGATGGCGGACAGTTCCATCTCGCTCGATCCCGAGGTGAAGGACGCATGGGGATTGCCGGCAATGCGGGTGACCTATACAGAGCATCCGGACACGCTCAAAACGCGCCAGTTTTTTGTTGATCGCGCGCTGGAACTGCTGAACGCGGCGGGAGCTGTCAAGACGTGGGCCGCGCCGGTGGGGCCGAGCCGTGGAGGGTCGCACTTGCACGGTACCTGCCGCATGGGGAACGATCCCAAGACCTCGGTGATCGACAAATATCACCGCGCCCACGACGTGCGAAACCTGTTTATGGTGGACGGGAGCAGCTTTGTCACCATTGGGCGCAACCATCCTACA
>JBFXAV010000188.1:0-5815 GCA_050183935.1 Candidatus Korobacteraceae bacterium
TCCGTACGCTTCGCGATTTTCTTCGTCGCTCATCGCAGGGCTGTGCAGCCGATGCGATGCGGCGAAGCGATAACGGCGGGTCAGGTAGGCTTTCATTCCGCGAAGTTAATCCTCTCCGTAGAAGTCCACGAACAAGTCCGGAGTCTCATAGACGCGCACGCGATGAATCTGCGCCATGTTCAGCCTGGGCTCCAGCCGCTTCCAGATGGCGATGGCCACGTTCTCAGTGGTGGGAATCTGGCTGCGGAACTCCGGAACCTCCAGATTGAGGTGCCGGTGGTCGAACACCTGCATTACTTCACGTTCCAAAATTTCCTTTAGCTCGCGCAGGTCCACTACAAATCCAGAGCGCTCATCCACCGCGCCTTTAACCGTGAGTTCCAACGTGTAATTGTGGCCGTGCCCGTTGGGATTATTGCACTTCCCAAAAATGCGTTGGTTCTCCTCCGGGGTGAACTCCGGGTTGTGGTAGTAGTGCGATGCGGAGAACTCGCAGCGTCGCGTCAGATAGACCATAATTCCGTGCTTCCTTCGCTAAGGTTATATCTTTTAACGATACACGTAGCTACGCCCGTGGCACTGCTGCTTCCTGCGCTCCACTGGCAGGTCTCGCCGGTTGCGCAGCCTCACCAGAGTAGCTTCTTCCCTTCCAAGTCACGCATCCACCCGCGCGGTGCCCGTGCCAGGAGCGCAGCAGCAGGCCAGCAAATACCGGCAAGCCGAACGGCGCCAGACAATTTTCGAGCAAGCCGAAGTGCGCCTTCCGAATGCGAACGGCAAAACGCGTCCAGATCACCACGGCAACAGCAAGGCCGCCGGTTGCCACTACGAAATGGCCAGTCGCCAATCCCGCAACCGCCGTCACCACGCCTGCCAATCCTGAGACAAATTCAGCAAACCGCCAGAGCGCAAGCCTGTGCGCATTTGGGAAGAGCAGCGCCAGATTCTTCGTCCAGCCCTCGCGCAGTTCTCGAAAGCTGCGGTACATGCGCGTGCTCACCATTTCGCCGCCATAGCGAAAGCGAATCTTGCGGCCGCTCTGCTTCACTCTGCGCGCCAGTTCTACGTCTTCCAACAGAGTATGCGCCACAGCGTCATGCCCGCCCGCAGCCTGGTAGGCCTCGCGGCGGATCAACAGGTATTGCCCATTTGCTGCCGCTGCCGGAGAAGCCGGATCACATACATCCGCCGAACGAAACCTGCTTGCCAGTTCCGCGAATACCACCGGCATCACCGCTCGTTCCCAGAATCCACGCACCACCTGGCGCGGAGAATAGGAGAGCAGCGCCACTTGATAGTTCTCGCCCTCCGCAACTGCCTGTGCGAGCGATCCTGGCTCATGCACGGTGTCTGCATCCGTAAACAGAAGCCACTCACCGCGAGCAATGTCGGCACCGGTCTGGGCAGCATTGCACTTACCGGAATATCCCGGAATAAGTGGCCGGGCCGCCACCACGCGCACTCCAGAGAAACCCTCAGCAATGGTGCGGGTGGCGTCCATGGAGGCGTCGTCCACTACCACGATCTCCCGCTCAAATCCGGACTGTGCAATCAGCGACGCCAAGCATGCCGCAAGGCAGGCTTCCTCGTTGCGTGCCGGAACAATCACGGAAACCATCGGATTCGCTGGCACATCGCCATGCTGCTCTACGGGCTTCGTCATGAGGATCGAGAGCTTCCATTATAGATTGCCTGTCACATATCAGCGGGACACTTGGCAACGCCCCGCACCAAAAGCAGCCGAAGACAGTCATGTATTATGGATAACTGTGAACCGTTGGCGGGTGTGGATTCTATTTCCTCTGCTGTTCCTGCTGGCAGGATGCTATACGGGCACTCGTCCGCCCCGCATCGGACAGCCCGCGCCCGACTTCACCGTGCAGGATTCTGACCGCAAGGTCACGCTCAGCGAGCTGCGCGGCAAGGTAGTGGTGCTGAACTTCTGGGCGACCTGGTGCCCTCCCTGCGTCGAAGAGATGCCTTCGCTGGTAACCATGCAATCCAAGCTGAAAGACAAAGGCGTGACCGTGCTGGCCGTCAGCCTGGACAAAGACGAAAGTGCCTACCGCAAGTTCGTAGCCGAAAGGCAGATCAGCCTGCTCACCGTGCGCGATCCCCAGGAAAAATCCAACGCTCTCTACGGAACATTTATGTATCCGGAAACCTACATCATCGATCGCGAAGGTGTAGTTCGACGCAAGTTCATCGGCGCTGTCGAGTGGACCAAGCCGGAAATTGTTGAATATCTTCAGAGCATGTAGCTCAAATCGCTACCTTGCGAAGCCGTAACGAATTCCCAATCACGCTCACCGAACTGAAGCTCATGGCTGCGGCTGCAATCATGGGACTGAGCAGCAGTCCCAGAAATGGATACAGTACGCCTGCCGCCACCGGTATGCCCAAGGCGTTATAGACGAAGGCAAAGAACAGGTTCTGCCGGATGTTTCGCATGGTGGCCTGGCTGAGTTTGCGGGCACGTACAATGCCACGGAGGTCGCCCTTCACCAGGGTGACTCCGGCGCTCTGCATGGCAACATCGGCGCCTGTCCCCATGGCGATTCCCACATCGGCCTGGGCAAGCGCGGGAGCGTCGTTGATTCCATCGCCGGCCATCGCCACCTTTTTCCCAGAAGCCTGGAGCTTCTTAATCTCCTTTGCCTTCTTGTCGGGCAGAACTTCCGCGCGAACTTCGTCAATGCCCAGCTTGTGGGCTACCGCTTCCGCCGTAGCGCGGCTGTCGCCTGTGAGCATTACGATGCGAACACCTTCGGCGTGCAATTGTTCTATTGCTTCGCGCGCCGTTGGCTTGATGGGGTCGGTCACGCTTACGATTCCCGCGGCGCGGCCATCTACGGCAACATACATTGCCGTCTGGCCATCAAGCCGTAGCTTTTCCGCTTGGAGTTCCAGGCCAGGATCAGCGATGCCGTTCTCTTCCAGCAGGCGCCGGTTGCCGAGCGCGACCTTTCGTCCTTCCACAACGCCCACGACTCCCCTGCCGGTCAGCGATTGAAAATCTGTGACTGCGGCCAGCTTGAGCTGGCGCACTTCCGCGCCTTTCACAATAGCGGCGGCCAGCGGGTGCTCGCTGGCACGCTCCAGGCTGGCTGCCAGACGGAGCAGCGCGTTCTCTTCCCATTCCGGCAGCGACAACACCGACGCCAGCGCAGGCTTGCCGAGCGTGAGCGTTCCGGTTTTATCCACCACCAGCGTATCCACCTCGCGCAACACTTCAATCGCCGTGGCATCCTTGAACAGCACTCCCAGGGCAGCGCCCTTGCCAGTGGCCACCATGATGGACATCGGGGTTGCCAGCCCCAGCGCGCACGGGCAGGCGATGATCAGCACGGAGACTGCGGCGATCAGGCCATAGACCATGCGCGGCTCCGGTCCGACGAGTGACCATACGATGAAGCTGAGGACTGCGATGGCGATCACCACAGACACGAAATACCCGGAAACCACATCCGCCAGGCGTTGAATGGGAGCGCGGCTGCGTTGCGCCTCGGCAACCATGCGTACGATTTGTGCCAATAATGTTTCCGAGCCCACACGCTCGGCACGCATCACCAGCGATCCCGTGCCGTTCACCGTACCTCCAATTACCGGAGAGCCAGGTTCCTTTTCCACCGGAATCGGTTCGCCGCTGATCATGGACTCATCCACGCTGCTGTTCCCTTCCAGCACTACGCCATCCACCGGCACTTTTTCTCCCGGACGCACGCGCAGCCGCTGCCCCGGCATCACTTGCTCCAGGGGAACATCCGCTTCCGTGCCATCGTCGTGCAGCAGACGCGCAGTATTGGGAGCAAGTCCCAGCAGCGTACGGATGGCTGTGCCGGTTTGCCCTCGTGCCTTGAGTTCCAGCACCTGCCCGAGCAGCACCAGGGCCGTGATCACCGCGGCAGCTTCGAAGTAAACCCCTACGCTGCCGTCGGCATTGCGAAAGGCTGCCGGGAAGATGGCTGGAAATGCCGTTGCCGCCACGCTATATCCATAGGCCACGCTTACGCCCATAGCAATCAGCGTGAACATATTCAGGTTGCGATTCACAACGGAGTTCCAACCGCGCACAAAGAACGGCCAACCGCCCCAAAGCACTACAGGAGTCGCCAGCGCCAGCTCGATGTAGTTCCATCCCGAGGGGGAAAGAGTTGGCAATGCGCTATGGAAAAAGTGCCTTCCCATGGCGATCACCACGAGCGGGGTTGTTAGCAGCATGCTCACCCAAAAGCGGCGGCGCATGTCGATGTACTCGGGGTTTTGTTCCTCCCCGGCCGTCACTGTGACCGGCTCCAGCGCCATTCCGCAGATCGGGCACGAGCCCGGCTCGTCGCGAACAATCTCCGGATGCATCGGGCACGTGTACTGCACCCGGCGAGTCGCTGCGAGAGGAACTTCCGGTTCCAAAGCCATACCGCATTTCGGGCATGCTCCCGGTCCGTGCTGGCGTACCTCAGGGTCCATGGGGCAGATATAGATCGATCCCAGCGGCGCGGGCGAAGGCTTGGTTCCTTTCAGTCCTGCCTTGTTCTCCGCGCTCTTGGGGGCCAAATACATCTCCGGATTGTCGCGGAATTTGCGCTCGCACCCCGTCGAGCAAAAGTAATACGTGCGGCGGTTGTGATCGACGTGTCCGGCGGCATGTGCGGGCTCCACCTCCATTCCGCACACGGGATCGATCTCTACGGCAGGAGTGGGAGCCTGTGCGCGCGCCGGCGGAGCGCCCAGCGTTATCAATTGTTCCCCACCTGGGGCCGGGTTTTGCGAGAGGTACTTCTCCGGCGACTCCTTGAACTTGCGGGCGCATCCCTGGCAGCAGAAGAAGTACATCTTGCCGTCGTGCTCGGCATGGGCAGCGGGATGCTCAGGGTCAACATTCATCCCGCACACTACGTCTTTGAAAGCGTTGCTCATCGCGCCAAAGGTTTCCCGTTACTGCCGCTGGTTACACCCTCCTTCAGTTTAGCGCGGGCAAGTGGCTGTGATATTTTCAATGCAGAGAGGATCCTGCGAATGACCGCTGTTGAGGTTGTCTTCCGCTACGGGCAGAACCCCGGCCCGGCCACCCTGCGTGCGATTCAGGGATTGCGCGAAGTTTACGGAATCCGCCGCCTCCAGTTTGACGAGGCCGAGCACACTGTCCGGGTAGAGTTCGATGCCTCCCGCCTGAGCGAGGAGATCGTCGCTGCCCTGTTGCGCCGAACCGGGCTCGATCTGGGAGAAAAACTGGCCTTGGTCTAAGCCTGCGCGGCTCGTCATCCCCGCAAGTGAACCCTTGCCCATGCGTATTTTTGTCGGACTCGATCTCCCTTCTGAAATCCGCCAGCGCATTTCGGTATTTATGGGAGACCTGCGTCGCCGTGTCCCTGACGCCAAATGGGTATCCCCCGAGTCGCTGCACGTAACGTTGAAGTTCATCGGCGAGCGGCCCGAGGAGCAAGTGAAAAAAATCTCCCCGGCGCTTGCTTCCGTGCACGTAGCTCCATTTGAGATTGGGTTCCGGCAATACGGCTTCTTCCCTGCCACCGGGTCTGCCCGGGTATTCTGGATTGGAGTGGAAGCAGGAGAGCGCCTGCGCGAGCTGGCCCACATGGTAGATGAAGTTGCAGCTTCATTCGGCGTGGAGCCGGAAAAGGCCTATGCCCCGCATCTCACGCTGGCCAGAACCCGCTCTCCGCAGCGGCGGCCAGTACGAAAACCTGTCCGCGAACCACACAGTGGCGAGCAAAACGCCCGCATCCAGGCCGAACTGGCAGCCGCCCCACAACCGGAGTTCGGTACAATGACCGCCCGGGACTTCTTTTTATTTGTA
>JBFXAV010000189.1:0-5795 GCA_050183935.1 Candidatus Korobacteraceae bacterium
TGAGTCCTGGCGTGGTGCAAGGTCCGCAGGATTCCCGTAACTTCGGGTCCAACGGCAGCTTTGCCGCCAACGGGCGCGACATCTACTCCAACAACTACCTGCTGGATGGCGTGGACAACAATTCCAACGTCTCCGACTTTATGAACGGCGCCGTGCACGTCTATCGGCCTTCGGTGGACGCACTGCAAGAGTTCCGGGTGCAAACCAGCAGCTACAGCGCTGAGTTTGGCCGCGCGGGCGGAGCCGTAATTAACGCAACTATCAAGTCGGGAACCGACCGCTATCACGGTGGGTTGTTCGAGTTCCATCGCAACGGCGCCATGGACGCCAACTACTTCTTCAACAACTACACGGGTCTGCCGAAAGGAAAGTTCATCCGGAACCAGTTCGGTGGCTCGTTTGGCGGTCCTGTGCCGCTGCTGAACCGCGGGGATAAGAAGACCTTCTTCTTTATCGACTACGAAGGCACGTCCCAGCGGCAGGCAACAACCTTCCAGTTGACTACGCCCACGGCTCTGATGCAGTCGAGCAACTTCACCAACTTCTCAGAGTTGGTCACGCAAGCCAATTTCACTACAAATTCCGGGTTCAATACCGATCGTTTGGGAAGAAGGTATGCAATTGGCACGATCTTCGACCCTGCCACCACTCGGCTTCTCCGTGGTGGGAGCGTGGATCCGGTTACGGGATTAACTGTTCAGGGCGCTGCGACCACCACGTCCTGGGTGCGCGATCCAATTGATGCGACCTGCACGCCTCTCCCAACCAACGCCACTTCCAATCCTTGCTTGAATCGCATTCCGGCAAATCGAATCAACGCCAACGCCCTCAAGCTGTTCAATCTCTTTCCAGACCCGCAAAACGGGCTTCTGTTCAACAACTACACCTCCGCCCCAGTCGCTCAGTACTGGAACCACCAGGGAGATGCCCGCATTGATCAGTACTGGGGTTCCAAAGACTCCTTCTTCTTCCGCATGAGCCAGGGCAGCAGCTTCAACGCGGTGCCGCGTCTCTGGCCTGGAGCTCTGGACGGCACCAGCTTCAATGACAGTCCAACCGCGGTTCAGGTCCACAGCGAAGTCGGCAGCTGGACTCGTATCTGGTCGCCAACGACCGTGAGCGAAGTCCGTGTCGGCTACAGCGTTCTGGACATGCAGCGAAGCCGCAATGACGGGAATGACTTCACGGTTGCGACCCAGTTTGGGTTCCAGCCTTACCAAAAGGAAGGCTTCGGCGGCATCCCACGCCACGTCGTAACCGGGTTGGGGAACTTCGGTCCTTCTTCCTGGAATCCAACCACCAGCCGGAACACAACTCCCCAGGTCAACGGGATGATTACCCGCCTGATGGGAGCGCATAGCTTGAAGCTGGGCGCCCACTGGATTCGGCCGTATGCCGACTTCTACCAGCCGCAGTCTCCCATGGGAGAGTATCGGTATGCCGGTACCTTTACCGATATGCCGACTACCAGCGGCGGGAATACGGGTGTTGCCCAGGTGCTGATTCAGCCCATCGCAAATCTGTATGGCGCACAACTTTCAA
Organism: Candidatus Korobacteraceae bacterium; assembly: GCA_050183935.1. Classification (GTDB taxonomy): domain Bacteria; phylum Acidobacteriota; class Terriglobia; order Terriglobales; family Acidobacteriaceae; genus DASZRZ01. The sequence goes on from JBFXAV010000189.1 coordinate 1,543, forward strand.
CGGTGTGCGGCTTTACTGGCATTGGGCAGCCTGTCACTGCCCCATGCCGGGCAAACCTGGTGGGCGGACCGGACCAGGTCTTCAACACCAAGGACCCGGAAATTACTCCGAGTGCAACCTGGTCGATCACCTCCGGCTTCGTTGAGGACACCTGGAAGACAACCCCCAAGCTGACGTTGACCCTGGGACTCCGCTACGAGTACCTCCGCAACTCGGATGCTCCGAATGGGCGCGGTATGAACTTCCTTCTGGAGCCAACTCCAACGTGGTACTTCGCAAAGGACCAGTGCAATACGCCAGTCTCAACGGCCTTCCGGAACCAGCTGACCTCGAACGGAATCCAGCTGGGATGCTGGGAGAGCAATAACTTCGTTAAGACTCCAAAGACGATGTTTGCGCCTCGCGTGGGCATCGCCTACAACGCAACCCAGAACTGGGTCATCCGCCTGGGTGGCGGCATGTTCTACCAGAACAGTGTCCGCAGCAACATCCTCGGCCAGTTCCGCACCTATCCGTTTGAGTACAACGTCTCGCTCAACAATTTTTCTCCTGGTGAGCCGGTTGTGTATGCGAACGGAACTACCGCCTGCTTTGATTGCGGAATTTCTGCGCTTGGAGCCCAGGACCCCACCACCTTCAATCCTCTGAACCTGGGTCTGGGCGGAATTCCTAGCCCATTTCCCTCAGCGCGTACCGTACAGTACAACCTGACGGTGCAGAGGCAGTTGACGGCGTCGCAGACGGTCTCCGTCGGCTACGCGGGCAACATCCAACGGCATAACCCACTCACCTACAACTACAACAGCGCCCGCACCCTGGCACTTCCGGGCGCGAGTGCTGCATCGTTCCGGCAGTTCCCCAGCTTCAGCAGCGCCAACCAGCAGAGGCCCGGAGGCAATGGCAACTACAACGCCTTGCAGGTCTCCTATGATCGGCGCTTCACGGGGAATATTTCGCTTCGGGCGAATTACACCTTCTCCAAGTGCCTCACGCAGAACCGAGAGGTTTTCACCGCAGCCGATATCGGCGGCGCTGGACGCAACATCTGGCTGCTCGGACCGGATAACAGTCTCTGCAGTACGGATGCTCCCCAATCGTTCAATGCCAGCGGCAGCTTCTCGCTTCCCTTCGGGCGGGGCAAGACGTTCATGGCGAATGCTTCCGGGTTCCTGAACCAGATTGTTGGCGGCTGGCGCGGCAACATCGTGTTCATTGCCAACAGTGGATACCCGGTTACGATTCCCTGCACCATCACCACCTCAGGAGGTTCGGGTTGCAATGCGATCAAGACCGGAGAGCCGTTGTATCCGGAAAATCGCACCTTTGAGAAGTGGTGGAACGGTGCGGCCTTCGCCAATCCTGCTCCTGTGACTGTTGCGGGTGGGACCACAGTGGATCCTTTCAATGGTCCATTGGGTGGCCTGCCGGCGCAGGTCCGGGGACCGAACTACAGACGGTCGGATATTTCCTTGTTCAAGGAATTCCCGATAACGGAAGGACAGAAGTTCGAGTTCCGGGCTGAGTTCTTCAACTTCACCAACACTCCGAACTTCAGCGCTCCTGGATTCACCGGCGGCGACGCCGGAGTCCAGCCACCGCCGGGAGTCCGGAACTTCCAGAACGCGAACTTTGGCAAGATTACCTCCATGCGTAACGGCCAAAATGACCAGAGACAGATCCAGCTTGCTTTGAAGTATTACTTCTAAGAAGCCTTAAGCTGTCTCATTACTTGCCCCGGTATTTGCCAGTAAGGCAATGCCGGGGCATTTTTGTTGGCTGGAGTGCCGTTCAGGAAGATGCGGAATTCAGTTCTACCCAGGCTCATTCGCAGCAACGATTGCTGGCGAGTCCTTGTATCGTTCCCGGTAAACCCAGGTGCTCCACTCATGGATATAGCCCCTTTTGATTCGGCGTAGGGCCCATGCCGTGGACTTAACCGGATCGAACGCAATGGCATCGCTTACTTCGTGGTGGTAGCAATCATTGATCTGCCAGAGTCCCCGCGAGCGTTGAGGCTTTCCTTGATTCGGTCCTATAGGGCATACGGGAAGATGGCCGTCGCCTTTGGCATGGTGATCGAATTGGCTCTCTTTTTCCACGATGAAAAGCGCGATTGTGGGATCGATTCCGTGCTCGATAGCGGCATTCTTGATGAGGGCACGTACGGAAGACTTGCTCGTCCGAAGGGCAGGAGCTGGAAGGGCCTCCGCAGCCGTATGCTGGAGCGCGTCAGTAATCAGCTCCGTTCCCCTTACACTTGCCACCATACGCACAGCCTCGGTTTCCTCGACGACTGGCAGTGGCGTGGAAGCGACCTGAGAGCCAGCCAGCAAGACCGGCACGAGGAGCAGAAGTAGCCACAAGTTCGTATTCATCCCAGACGACCTTTCCGGGACAAGGCGCCGTATACAGCAGTCGCCTCCAACCTTCCCGCTGAAAAGGAATGCAAGAACTGCTCCAAACCGTTGTCGGAAAATCAGCGTTTTACGAAGACAAAAATTTGCCAAAAGGGCAGAAATGTTGCGGTGACAGCAGTTTTTTCACAACTTACGTTAGGTTGCCTCGAAAGAAGATTTATTGCGGAACCAAGCGGACTACGCAAATACCACACTTACGAACTACGCGATTCAACTACGTATTAAACCTCGTCATTCAATTTATTGAACAAAGATCAGCACATCCTCTTCGACCTCTGCGATCTCAACAAATGTCTCGCTCACACCGGTAACACGAAACAGGTAGAGGCCGCGGGGAGCAGGGCCGGCAAGTCTTTCGCCGGTTTCTGCTTTGAAGGTGCTGTTGTGGCACGGGCAGACGTAGACGGAGTCGGCGATCTCCTCGCCGATTTCATCCTTCACTTCCTGCGGAAGCGTTTTCGGATCAGGCACAAAATCCACATCGCAGCCTTCGTGGGGACAGCGCAGGCAGACGGCGGAAAACCGCTGCGGCTGGTTGTCATCTTTTGCGGTCCTCAGTACCATGCCGCTCACGCGAATGGGCTGATTTGGAGTGGCGGCGCTCGCCAGCGTCACGCCATCTGCCATGAATTGCCGGGCACGCCACGGGGTAGCGAGGTCATTCAGCGGCACCACCACGGGACGCGCAAGCGGGCAAAAGCGGATTGCCTGCGACCACAGGCGTTTGCCCAAACCAACCACCATGAGCAGAAGGCTGTTGCCCAGGAAGCGCCGCCGCCGGATTCGTGCGCTTGCGTCTTTTCCTCGCAGCGTTTGTTCCGGCACCTAGTTTCCCCTTACCCAATCGGCCAGCACGCGCCATTCGGGATTGTCCTGCGACTGCCAGTGCTTGCCACCGGCGTGCCAGTGGCTACCTCCGGCCTCTTCCGCCAGCGGGTTAATGAGTAACAGGCTTTTGAGAGGCTCGCCGGGAACTACCAGGCGCTGGACGCGCTCAAAGTTCCGGCGTGATTGCTCTTCTGTATAGCGCTGGCTTCCCGGCGGCAGAGGTTCTAGATAAGCATTCCCGCCACCGCGCGAGTGGCATGCCGAACAGCGCGCATTCCCTTTGCGCACGCTCGTGAGGATGGGTTCAACCCTGGTGCGGAATGTTTCAAAACTCAAGGACAATGTTCCGGACGATGCGGTCTCTGTCATGGTGGCTTGATCTGCGTTCGGTGCCGCCGCCGGAGCAACAGGCGCGGGCGCCGAGGCTTTGGAACTGGAGCGCACCCACGCGGCCAGCGTCTGCCACTCCAGATCATTCTGCGACTGCCAGTGCTTACCACCGGCGTGCCAGTGACTTCCTCCGGCCTCTTCCGCCAGCGGGTTCATGAGCAGCAGGCTCTTGAGCGGCTCGCCGGGAACGACCAGGCGCTGGATGCGCTCAAAGTTCCGCAGTGTTTGCTCGGGAGTGTAGGTTGTGCTCCCAGGAGACAGCGGTTCCAGGTAGGCGTTGCCACCGCCACGAGAATGACAGGCTGAACAGCGTGCGTTCCCTTTGCGCGCGCTCGTTAGGATGGGCTGCACTTTGGTGCGGAACATCTCGAAATCGAGCGTGGGCGAACTGCCCGCGGAGTAGGCAGCCTGCGGAGCAGCGAGAAATTCCGCGGCAGCGGGCCGGGCACTGTGCATGTGGGTGGCCATGGTAGCAATGGCCAGAAGCAAAATAGCCGGAACCACCGGAGGCATAAGGTATTCCTTAAAGACTATGGGTTCGTCATCATTGGGAGATTGGAAGCGATGACAGCATCGCAGTAATGTTGCGCTTCGGCACTTGCCCGACCTTCAGCTTGG
>JBFXAV010000190.1:0-5786 GCA_050183935.1 Candidatus Korobacteraceae bacterium
TCGACGCTGAGATATTCTTGAAACAGTCGATATTCTTTTTGACAGCTTTGGGATGGGACTATTTTCGAGTTAGTAGCGAACCCGCTACCGATTTGGAGGAGCGAAAAATTGCGCCTATTATTTCAGCCCCGCCCCATTTAACGAAGCTTTTGGCAGAACTAAACCAGTTCTGCACCAAATTTCCGAGCGTGGAATTTTACTCGACAAAAACGCAGTTCCGGGCAGCGGGGCCAAAGCGTGTTTTTGCGACCTTCTCCTGCACACGCACCGGCTTTCGCACGCGCTTACGATGTGGTGGTTATACTCCGACAGGAATCGAGTTCCGGAGACTGGTAAAAGACCCTCACACCATCGCAATCAATCTTTCAGCAGGCTCAATGCTTCCGGAAGCGTTCAAAAAAACAGTCGAAGCAGCATATGGCTTCAACAAATAGAGCAGTTTAAGTTTTCGGAGCCTTCAAACTCTCGCTCAGCATGACTCCTCCGCGCGAATAACTTTCGGCGTCAATGTCCACAAAAGCGACGCCAACGCGCTCCTTGGGGACGTTGCCTTCTTCCGAAATGGCGTCCGTAATGCGCTCGGCCATGCGGCGCTTCTGCTCCGCGGTTCTTCCCTTCACCAGTGTGATCAATACGTGTGGCATGAGTTCCTCACTACCCTGTCAATCTGCTGAATGCGAGATCTACTTCGCCAGCTCGTATCCCGCAAAGAAGTAGCTCAATTCGAAGCGGGCAGTGTCTTCAGCATCCGATCCGTGGACAGCATTGTTCTCGATGTTGGCGCCCCACTTCTTGCGCACGGTGCCTTCGGTAGCGTTCACGGGATTGGTCGATCCCATCAGCTCTCGCCAATCTTTAATGGCGTTTTCCTTTTCCAGCGCCAGCACCACAATCGGACCCTGCGACATGAACGCCGTCAACGAATCAAAGAACGTCTTGCCGGCGTGGACCGCATAAAAGCCTTCCGCCTGGCGCTTGGTGATCTCCAGCATCTTGATGCCGAGCAGACGAAAGCCCTTGCTTTCCACCATGGAGATAATATCGCCGGTCGCTTTGCGGCTGACCGCATCCGGCTTAATGATTGCGAGTGTGCGTTCCAGTGTTTTCATCGTTCCTTGTAAAAGCTCTCTTCTCGGATTTCGTGCCTATGCCTTGGCCGCAGCCGCCTGCAGGACCTCAACTACCTTGTCACCAATGTCGGCGGGTGAAACCACCACATTGATGCCCGCGGCTTTGAGTGCCTTCATCTTCTCCTCGGCGGTGCCGTGGCCTCCGGCAATGATCGCGCCGGCATGCCCCATCCTTCTTCCCGGAGGCGCGGTCTGACCCGCAATGAAAGAAACCACCGGTTTCTTGACGTGGCGTTTCACGTAGTCCGCCGCAATCTCCTCGGCGTTGCCGCCAATTTCGCCAATCATCACGATCGCTTCGGTCTGGGGATCTTTATTGAACAGCTCCAGCGCGTCCACAAAACTGGTGCCAATGATCGGGTCGCCGCCGATGCCGATGGCCGTGGATTGCCCCAGCCCGCGCAGCGTGAGCTGGTGTACGGCCTCATAGGTCAGCGTGCCCGAGCGCGACACAATACCGATGGAGCCTTCGCGGTGGATGTGCCCAGGCATGATGCCGATCTTGCACTTACCCGGCGAGATCAGGCCGGGGCAGTTGGGACCGATGAGCCGCGAGCGGCGAGTCTGCAGGAACTCCCAGGCACGCACCATATCGAGCGCCGGGATGCCTTCCGTGATGCAAACGATCAGTTCAATTTCAGCGTCGGCAGCCTCCATGATGGCATCTGCGGCCGCCGGAGGAGGAACAAAGATCACAGTGGTATTCGCCCCGGTCTTGTCCGCTGCTTCCAGCACGGTGTTGAACACCGGCCAGCCCTCGTGGGTAGAGCCTCCCTTGCCGGGTGTGACTCCGCCGACAACCTTTGTGCCGTAGGCGGCACAGGTCTTGGCATGGAAAGTTCCCTCGCGGCCCGTAAGGCCCTGCACAATTAGCTTGGTGTTTTGATCTACCAGTACGCTCATGATTACGCCCGCCCCGCTGCCGCCACGACTTTCTCGGCTGCATCCTACATGGTTTCGGCAACGATAAAATTCAAGCCTGAGTTGCGCAGAATTTCCCGTCCTTGATCGACGTTCGTACCCTCGAGCCGCAGCACGATAGGAAGCTGGATATTGGTCTTTTTCGCCGCCGCCACTACGCCGTTGGCCAGCGTATCCACACGCAGGATGCCGCCAAAAATATTGATCAGCACGGCTTTTACATTTACGTCGCTCAGCAGGATTTCAAAGGCGTGCGTCACCTGCTCTTCATTGGCCCCGCCGCCCACATCCAGGAAATTCGCCGGAGCGCCGCCCGCGTACTTGATGATGTCCATGGTCGCCATCGCCAGTCCGGCGCCGTTCACCATGCACCCAACGTTGCCTTCAAGCTTGATGTAGTTCAGCCCGTACTTGCTGGCCTCGACCTCAAGCGGGTCTTCTTCGGTGATGTCGCGCAGCTCGCGCAGGTCCTTGTGCCGGACGATCGCGTTATCGTCAAAGCTCACCTTGGCGTCCAGCGCGAACAGACGGTCATCGCTGGTGGTGATGAGCGGATTGATCTCCACCATGGCTGCATCCGTGTCCCAGTAGGCCTTGAATAGCGACGACATCAGATGAACAGCTTGGTTGACCAGACCCCCGGTCAATCCGAGGCCAAACGCCAGCTTGCGTGCCTGGAACGCCTGCAAGCCGATGCCAGTATCGATGTACTCGCGCAGGATTTCATCCGGACGCTCTTCGGCAACCTGCTCAATATCCATGCCGCCGGCGGCGGAGGCCATCATGAGCAGCTTGGCTTCCCCACGGTCCATCAGCAGGCTCAGGTAAAGCTCGCGCTCAATCGGCAGGGTTTCTTCAATCAGCAGCCGCCGCACCACCCGGCCCTCGGGCCCGGTCTGGTGCGTAACCAGCGTCATGCCAAGCATGCGCGCGGCAAGCTCGCCGGCTTCCTCGACGGACTTCGCAATCTTCACGCCGCCGCCCTTGCCGCGGCCTCCAGCGTGAATCTGAGCTTTCACCACTACGCCCTGCGCGCCTGCGTCAAAGAGGTTGCGAGCCGCCTGCTCGGCTTCCTCGCGGCTGGTCGCCACTTCGCCCCGTGGCACAGGGACGCCATACTTCGAGAGAATGCCTTTTGCCTGATACTCGTGAATCTTCATGAAATGATTTTTCCGTTATTTGGAAAGAGAACTCCGGCAGAGCTATGGAAACTCGTGATTGTAACGGACTGAGGGGCGACAGGCAACGAGAACGCGCCCGCCTGCGGAAATTGTTTGAATTGGGAGTCATCCTGAGCGCAGCGAAGGATCCCTTCGAGGCTAGTCGAAGTGGGCCGTTGCAGGCTTCCATCCCAAATCCGCGTGAATATAGGCTGAGAATTTCGCAAGATAGTGCTGATAACAACAAGCCAGCCCGCTACCGCTTGGGTTTGTCTTCATTCGCCGGAACCACCGTCGTCCGGCGAATGGGAACAAGGGCTCCGCGCGCGGCCTCGGCGTGGGTCATGCGGGAGAGCATTTCGCTTTGAAGGGAAGCAATGAACTCCTGCATCTCGCGCTGCATCTGTTCCATGCGCTCGCGCATTTGCAGGATGATGGCAATGCCGGAGATGTTCACTCCCAGGTCGCGGGCGAGCGTAAGTATGAATTCGAGCCGCTGAAGGTCTTCTTCCGTGTAGAGGCGCGTGTTGCCCTCGGTGCGCGAGGGCTTCAGCAAGCCTTCGCGCTCGTAGAGCCGCAACGTCTGCGGATGAATGCCATACATCTCCGCGACCGCGGAGATCATGTAGGCGCCTTTAGATTTGCGTTTCGCCATTAGCTCGAAAATATTTCGTTTAGACCTTTGAGGGCAAATACCTCGTCAAAGACCAGTTCGCCATTCACCAAGGCGTACGGGAAGAAAACCTCAACGGAGTAGTTGTCACGGTGGTCCAAAGAGACACGGATGGCATCGGTCTTTGCTGTGTCACCCGGTCTGACCACTTTCACGTCCGCAATGATCGCTGTCGCTCGACACTTGCCCTCCCTAGCGCGCTGAGTGAACTCAGATTTCATAAGCTCAATCAGTGGTTGAGAAGGCGCACGGTCTGTTCCCTCCAGCTTAGCTCCGACATGGACAATCTCGCCGTCATTGTCTACGACCCCACCGTATGGGAAAAATTCTCCGTGCTCGATCAGCATCTCTCGAGCGAGCCGGAGAACCGAATTCATCAGATGTTCCGCTTCCTCTTTCGCCGTCACAGCTTCCCCCACAGCTCCTCCCGCGGATCCTCCGGATTCAGCTTCGCCAACTCACGCAAAATTTCTTTGGTGCGCTCGTCTCGCGGCATGGGCACAGTGATCTTCACTTCCACAATCTCGTCGCCGCGCTCGCTTTCTTTTGCCACCGAAGGCACACCCTTCTCCCGCAGGCGCAACTTCTGCCCCGACTGCGTGCCGGGAGGAATCTTCAGCAATGCACGCCCATCGATAGTAGGCACTTCAATCTTCGCCCCCAGCGCCGCCTCTGTAGCCGATACCGGCACGGTGACGTAAATGTTGTCACCATCACGGCGGAAGACCGGGTGCTCTCCGGTACGAATGATGATGTAGAGATCGCCATGCGGGCCGCCGAAGCGCCCGGCATTCCCCTTGCCTGCCAGCCGGATGCGCTGGCCGTCGCGTGTTCCCGCCTTGATCCGCACCGTCAATGGCTCGGTGCGGCTCACCACACCCTGGCCTCCGCATACGTTGCACGCGGTACGCGCCTTGCCCGAGCCGCCACAGGAAGGGCAAACGGTGTTGAAGCGCATGCGCCCGCTGGTCTGGTCGATGTGGCCGGAGCCGTGGCACTGCGGGCAGACTCCCGGACTCTCCAGATATCCCTGGCCTCGGCAGGTAGAGCAGGCATCCAGCCGCGTGATGTTCAGCTTGAGTTCAGCCCCGCGAATCGCCTGCCAGAAGTCAACGTGGACCTGGTATTCGAGGTCGGTTCCCGGCTCGGGAGCCTCGTGCGCAACGGCGCCGCGCCCACCTGCGCCGCCGAAGATCGAGGAAAAAATATCGCGGAAGCCGCCGGTTCCACCCGTGCGCTGGCCTCCTCCGCCGAAGTCGGAGAAATCGAATCCACTGAAGTCGAACGGCACGCCGCCCGGTCCCGAGCCAGCCGTACCCGGACGAAAACCTCCGCCTCCACCCTGGCCATATTTGGCATAGGCCTCGGCGGCAGCGGGATCGATGTTGTCCGAGTAGTAGCCAAGCTGGTCGTAAATTTTGCGCTTCTTGGGATCACTCAGGACTTCGTTGGCTTCGGAAATCGCCTTGAATTTTTCTTCAGACGCCTTGTCGCTGGGATTCACGTCGGGATGGTACTTGCGCGCAAGCTTGCGAAAGGCCTTGCGGATCTCATCCGATGAGGCGCCCTTCTTCACCCCGAGCGTTTCGTAATAGTCCTTTTTGGTGGTGGTCGCCATCCGTTTAACTCAACCTGGTCCAGTACATCATGCCCCAAACTGCCAGAGCTATGATGACTCGCCCACACTCCTGACTCAATGACTATGCATGAACTCTTCAACAAAAAGGACGCCCGCAGGCGCCCTCAATTCTCTAGGTAGCCGTTGGCATTAGTTCACGACTGTCCGTCCCTCATCATCTTCGGACGGGATCCCCACGTACTCCTCAGCCTGTTCCCCATCGTTGTAAATAGGCTACCGCTTCAGTCCGGCGGGAGTCGGGGCGATGAGCCCCAGAGCGCCCT
>JBFXAV010000191.1:0-5715 GCA_050183935.1 Candidatus Korobacteraceae bacterium
AACTTCGGTTCGGCCGCCCTCCGCTGCCGAAGTAGTCTCGGTGGAAACCACGGCGCATATGCGAGAAGCCGAGCTTGCTCGCATGGACGAAGCGACAGTGCTGATCAAGGCGGCGGCGGTGGCGGACTACACCCCGCGCGCAGTTTCTGAGCAGAAGCTGAAACGAGGCGGGCCTGTCTCGCTGAACCTGGAGCCTACGGCAGATATTCTGTCGGAGGTCGCACGGCGCAAAAAAGGGCAGATTGTGATTGGCTTCGCAGCCGAAACCGAGAACGTGCTGGAGAACGCGCGCAAGAAGCTGGCAGCCAAGTCGCTCGATGCGATTGTTGCCAACGATATCTCCCAACCGGGAATCGGCATGGACTCGGATCGCAATGCCGTGGCCATTCTTACAGCGACCGCAATTGTGGAAGTTCCCGAAGCCAGCAAGTTCGAGGTGGCGCAGCGCATTCTCGACTCCGTGCGCGCGCTTCGCGACCAGCGCGGCGCTTCCGTTGAGGCTGGACTGCGCCCATGAGCCGCGTGCTCTCTCCTGAGACCCGAAGCGCCCTGGCCGCGCGGCTCCAGTACTGCCGCGATTTGGGAATTTACGATTTCTATCGCCGCGGTGTGCCCTCGTTGGCCGCAGACGGTGGGGTTATTTCTTCCGCAATAGAGGTTATTTCCGATACAGAACCCATGAAGCGTGTCCAGATCGCACCGGCCCAAATAGCTCCGCAGGACGTCGTCACTACGCTGAAATTGATTCGCGAGGATATCGGCGACTGTACGCGTTGCAAGCTCCACGGACTCGGGCGCAAACAGATCGTCTTCGGAGTAGGGAATCCTAACGCGGAACTGATGTTCGTCGGCGAAGGACCGGGCGCCGATGAAGATCAACAGGGCGAGCCCTTTGTGGGCCGTGCTGGTCAGTTGCTGAACAAGATGATTGCAGCGATGGGCCTGAAGCGCGAAGAAGTTTATATCGCGAACGTGGTGAAGTGCCGTCCTCCGGGAAACCGAACTCCCGAGCGCGATGAGGTTGAAACCTGTTCGCCATTCCTGATGCGTCAGATCGACACGATTCGGCCCAAGGCCATCGTGGCGCTGGGTGCTGTAGCCGCGAAATGTCTGCTCGGAATCAGCAGCACGATGTCGGAGATGCGCGGCCAGAATTACGACTTCCGTGGCTCCAACCTGTTCGTCACATATCACCCGGCGTACCTGCTGCGTGACCCGAGGCAGAAGGCCGAAGCCTGGAAAGACCTTCAGCGGGTCATGAAGTTTTTGGGATTGGCAGTTCCGAATCCTCCCAGCCAGTAGTGTGCTGAGGTTCCGCTTCTGCTTGTGAGGATAGCGCGCGTTTGCGCTTGCCTCGTAGCCTCCTTACACTCTCTTTTAGCTCACGAAAGCTCAAGCGAATCTGCTCGCCTTGACCGCAGCCATGCCTACGTTCTGCGATGTCGCCTTGCCGGTCCCTCTGGACTCCGCGTTCACCTACCGGGTGAATGGCGAAGTTCCCGTAGTCGGCGGCCGCGTGCTGGTGCCGTTTCGCGAGCAGCGCCTGGCAGGCGTAGTGGTTGCGCTGCACGACACCGAACCCTCGGTTGCGACCAAGCCCGTGCTTCAGGTGCTGGACACCGTCCCAGTGCTGGATGCGGACTTGATCCGGCTGGGTGAATGGGTGTCGCAGTACTACCTGGCGCCGCTGGGCGAGGTCTTCCGCTCCATGCTTCCGCTGAGCGCCGAAGTGCAACGCGCGCACGGATACCGCATTACGGAGCGTGGCATGGAGGCGCTGCACCAGTCGGCGGAGATTGGATCGTCTCTGCGGTCTCGTAAGTCAGCCGACGAGCAAATGCCCGAGTACTCCGTGCTCGACTACCTGCTCGATGGCGAGCTGGTCCGCGAGGCCACGCTTCGTTCTGCCACCGGCGCGCGGAGGGAACTCCTCACCACGCTGGTTCGCAGGAAGTGGATTGCACGCGAGGACATCTCTTCGGTACGCGACGCCCGGCGCACGGTACGCGTGGCGGTGCTTAAGGAGGGTGCTTCGCCGAACAACGGCGTGGGCGCAAATGCGATGGCTACATCCGGTCGCAAGCTCAACGCGAACCAGCAAACCATCCTGGACACACTGCGGAGCGCCGGCGGGCGGGCGCGGTTGAAAGACTTAAGCGAGCTTTCCGTACCTGCCAGCACTCTGCAAACACTAGTGCGGCGCGGGCTGGTGGAGATCGTGGAAGAGCCCGCGGACTTCCATGTTTCCAGCCTCAAGCCGCGACGCACACTGGATTTCATATTCACTCCGGCGCAGAAGAAGGCGCTAGATCGCATTTACGCGGCAGCGGCGGTGCGCAAGTTTTCCGTCACCCTCCTGCATGGCGTGACCGGCTCGGGCAAGACGGCTGTTTATCTGGCGGCGATGCAACGCGTGCTCGCCGAGGGCAGGTCGGCGATCCTGCTGGTTCCGGAGATAGGCCTTACTCCTGCGGCTGCCGCGCACCTGCACCTGGTGTTCGGAGAGGAAGTTGCCATTCTGCATTCCGCGCTCACGCAGGACGAGCGCACTGAGCAATGGCGTCGCATCCACCGTGGCGAGGCGCGAATGGTGGTGGGCACGCGCTCGGCAGTGTTTGCACCGGTGCAGGACCTTGCGCTGCTGGTTGTCGATGAGGAACACGACAACTCCTACAAGCAGGAGGAGACGCCGCGTTACCACGCCCGCGATGTGGCCGTGATGCGCGCCAAGCAATGCGGAGCCGCGGTGGTGCTGGGCTCGGCGACTCCGTCGCTGGAGTCGCGCTACAACGCGCAGCAGGGCAAGTACGCGCTGGTGGAAATTCCCGACCGTGTCGAGCGCCGTCCGCTTCCCGAGGTGGAAGTGGTGGATATGCGGGCGGAGTTTCAGGCGACCGGCCATGAGCCGGTGATTGCCCACAGGCTCGCCGAGGAGATTCAGCAGCGTCTCGACCGCAAGGAACAGTCGCTGGTGCTGCTCAACCGGCGCGGCTTTTCGGCGTTCGTGCTGTGCCGGTCCTGCGGAGACACCATCGAGTGCCGCAACTGTGCCATTGCGCTTACTCACCACAAGCTCGACCGGCGCTTGTTATGCCATTACTGCAGTTACAGCCAGAAGGTGCCGCAAACCTGTCCCAAATGCGGCAGCGAGTACGTGCAGTTTCTGGGAACAGGTTCCGAGAAGCTGGAAGAACTGCTGCGAGGGCAGTTTCCACAAGCGCGCATTGCGCGACTGGACCGGGACACCGTGCGCAGCCGCGAGGACTTCGAACGCGTGCTCTCGGCTCTGCATGGGGGCGAACTCGACATTGTGGTGGGCACACAGATGATCGCCAAGGGCCACGACATCCACGGAGTCACGCTGGTCGGCGTAGTGGGTGCAGACACCGGGCTGAGCATGCCGGACTTTCGCGCGGCGGAAAGAACCTTCCAACTCATAACTCAGGTGGCGGGACGCGCCGGTCGCGGAGAGATTCCCGGCAAGGTGGTGGTGCAAACGTATTTTCCCGATCATTACGCGGTACAGTTCGCAGCGCGGCACGACTACAGCGGCTTTTACGAGAAAGAGCTGCGGTACCGCAACTGGATGCGGTATCCGCCGTTCAGCGTATTGAGCAATGTGCTGATTCGCAGCGACAAATTGAACGACACGCTGAAGTACACGGGGCTGATCGGCAAATTCTTCGAGCAGGCGCCGAAAGAAGGAGTGCGGGTTTTGGGACCGGCGGTGGCTCCGCTTTCACGGCTCAAGGGTGAGCATCGGTATCACTTTGTCCTGAAGTCCTCGAGCCGAAGCCGGATGAATGCGCTGTTGCGATTGATGACTGCGTTTGCGGCGGAGCACAAGATTCCTCGCTTGCATTTGGTGGTGGATGTGGATGCGCTGTCGCTGCTGTAGGGGCGCACCCCTCCCCTAGATTCTGGCGCAAAATCTTAAGCGTCAACAACTTGGGTTGTTGATGCTGTGCATAATATTGAGAGCACGGACACTTAGACTAAAGTATTCATTTCAATCCGTTTCCGGGCTTGAGTTGGCTACACGCTGTCATCCTGCGAAGCAAAGGACTCTTTTTGTATTTCTCAGGCATAGTGATGCGTGTTGTAGCTAGGAACCGGAAGGCCTGCTTCCACGGAGAAAATACAGAGATCCTTCGCTTTGCTCAGGATGACACTTTTGTAAAGGCGAGAGTTACTGCCACTCCGACGGTGAGTAGTTATTGAGAGAGGCCACTTAAGTCTATTGTAGCTGATGGCGTTGGGTGAGTGTGACACGTGCTCGCCGGATTTTTTGTGAAAGGAATCAGGCGGTTGGGAGCAAGCTGGGCCGCCAGGGGTCTTGACAGGATGCCAGGGTCGGCTCAGATGAAGAGTTGGAGCCCACAGTGGGAGATGTTTTGGCCTTCCCGTGAGTGCGGGCGGCAGGGGGGATCTTGTGCTTCGCTCAAGGTAATTCGGGTTGGTTTGTGTGTTTTGGACGGGACGCCAGGGGGCAGTGAGGTATGAGAATTGGGTGGCTCTTCTGGAACAAGCATGCCGATCTCGCACTGATTGGGTTCGGTAGTTTTTTCCTTTTACACGCAATATTTTGCTTCGTCCCTCTTCGTTGGAAAGCGAGAGGGTTACCAACCCGCAGACAGCGGTTGAACGCGGCCCTCATTGGAAGTGCGCTAGTAGCCGTAGGCGCATTGCTCTGGTACATGCGGGCAGGGACGGAGTTGTGAGGGGCACTGCCACGCGTTCGGCCCGCCCCTCCTGCTAACATGTACGGTTTCCCTCCCGCGTACAGTCTTCTCCTATTTCCTACGCGGCGGAACACCACACGAAAACTATGCCCAAGATTCAGCGAGCCATCCTGAGTGTCACGGATAAAACCGGCGTTGCCGATTTTGCAAAAGGCCTTGCCGCGCTGGGAGTGGAGCTGGTGTCCACCGGCGGTACGGCGAAGCTTTTGCGCAAGGCGGGCATTACGGTGCGGGACATCTCCGAGTTGACGGAGTTTCCCGAGATGCTGGATGGCCGGGTGAAGACGCTGCACCCGCGGGTGCATGGGGGAATTCTTCATGTGCGCGGGAATCCCGAGCATCGTGCCACGGTTGCGGAGCATGGCATCCCGCCCATCGACATGGTGGTGGTGAATTTGTATGCGTTTGAGAAGACGGCGGCCAAGCCGGGTGTGGCATTCGAGGAGTTGATCGAGAACATTGATATTGGCGGGCCTTCGATGATCCGGTCGGCAGCGAAGAACTTCGCGGATGTCGCCGTCGTGACGTCGCCCGCCGACTATGCGGGCGTGCTGGAGGAGATGAAGGCGCGCGGTGGAGAGCTTTCTCCCGATACGCGCTGGCAGCTTGCGCGCAAGGCCTTTGCCACGACGGCTGCGTATGACAGCGCCATTGCCAGTACGCTCGAGCGTGTTCCTCTGCACGGGACGCCGGCTTCGGCGCCTGCGCAGGAATTTCCCGAGACGTTGCGGTTGAGCATGCGCAAGGCATCCGACTTGCGCTACGGGGAGAATCCGCATCAGCACGCGGCGGTGTACTCCGATGGCTCCGGAACTGGGGTGGCGAATGGACGACAGATCCAAGGCAAAGAGCTTTCCTACAACAACATTGTGGATTTGGACGCCGCCTGGGAGCTGGTGCAGGAGTTCGCCGAGCCGGTGTGCGCCATCATCAAGCACACCAACCCCTGCGGCACTGCCATAGGAAGTTCGCT
>JBFXAV010000192.1:0-5700 GCA_050183935.1 Candidatus Korobacteraceae bacterium
GCCCTGGGGGAGCGCATTGCGGCGGGAAGCAGTCGCGAATCCGGAGGGCGAATCGTTGGCCGGTTCCTGTTTCGTTACCTGCTGATCGGAGCCGCTTCCTATGCTATATTGGTTGGTTCTCGACAGGCATTTTTTGGGTTTTTAACGGGCCTTTTGTTGCCTGCGGCGGCTATGGCCGTCGAGGCCGGATACGAAGCCTGGATGGCCATCCGGCGGGGCTGGTAGTTTCCACAATTACATTTCATGGCGCAGCAACTACCGATTACTCGGACTCTGAATGATGTCCTGGGCGGGCCGGTCACGGCCGTGCTCAACGCGCTGGGGATTGAGCCCGCCGACGCGGCGGCTCCCCTGAGCAATCCTATTGCAATGCAGATCGTAGTACTGGCCGTGCTGGTGATTATTTTCCTGATCACGCGGGCGCGGCTTTCGGTAGAAAGTCCCGGAGCCTTGCAGCACGTTATTGAAGGTGTGCGTGAATTCATCGGCGACCTGGCGCACGAGATGATCGGCCACGGCTATGAGCGGTTCATTCCGTTCCTGATGGCGCTTCTTAGCTACATCCTGGTCTGCAATCTGATCGGGTTGGTACCCGGATTCGAGTCGCCGACCGCGAGCCCGGTCGTGCCCCTCGGGTGCGCTATCTTCACTTGGGTGTATTACCAGTACTACGGATTCCGCGAGAACGGCGCCGCCTACCTCAAGCACTTCATCGGTCCGGTCTGGTGGCTGGGATGGCTGGTATTTCCCATCGAGATCTTCAGCCATCTGGCGCGTATGCTTTCGCTCACAGTTCGTCTCTATGCCAACATGTTCGCTGGAGACATGGTTACGCTGGTGTTTTTCTCACTGATCCCGATTGGCGTACCAGTAATCTTTCTTGGTCTGCACATTGGCGTTTCATTCATTCAGACGTACATCTTCGTTCTGCTTGCCGCTGTCTACCTGGGCGGAGCGACGGCCCACGAGCACTAAAAAGAATTTCGAGTTTCCGATTTTCAAGTTTCTTGTTCCGGCCACTGGGAGCATTGAGTGTAGTTATGCGGCCCGGTGGAGGGATAAAAAATGCTGCGAGCGTGAGGGCCTCTGCACGAGGATGAGGTCAACCACCCACTGGCGGCGATTCTGCAGAAAAGGTGAAAAACGTAACATGCGTATATTGAAGGTCGCTCTGATTGCCGTATTTTGTTTGACAGTGCTGGCTACTCCGGCGTTCGCGCAGGAGGCTGCCGGTGCAGGCGCGCCCACGAACTGGGTCGCGATCACATCCGGATTCGCCATGGCCCTGGCCGTCGCGCTTGCCGCGCTTGCACAGGCGAAAGTTGCCTCTTCCGCCTGCGAAGGCATGGCCCGTAACCCTTCCGCCCGCCCTGGAATTCAGTTAGCGCTCTTCCTCGGCTTGGCGTTTATCGAGTCCCTGGTGCTCTTCACCCTGGTCATCATCTTCGCCAAGGTGGTCTAGCTCGAATAGGTTTCCGTCATCAAAGCCCTGCCCCTCACGGCAGGGCTTTTGTTTTGTCGTGGTCTTGGTGGGTGATGTAGCCAAGCTGCCCGTATTAAATTCGTACTGAGCCACTGATACTTAGCTACGTCTCTACAGTTGCGCGTACCTGCGAGAACCCGCAAACTGTTAACCGATGAATCCCGCTCTGGAGTTCGACGCTGTGCGCAAGGAGTATCGCGCGGGAGTCTTTCGTCCGCGCCGCGTGCTGGCGCTGGATGACTTCTCGCTTCGCGTCGAGCGGGGAGAAATCTTTGGCTTTCTCGGACCAAACGGCGCAGGCAAGACCACTGCAATTCACCTGGCAATGGGATTCATGCGTGCCAGCGGTGGCTCCGGGCGAATGCTGGGACAACCCTTCGGAGACGCTGCTACACGCCGCCGCGTTGGCTTTCTGCCTGAAAACGTCGCGCTCTATCATCGCCCTGTTCCCAAACTGCTTCGCTTCTACGGAGCGCTCAATGGGCTTCGCGATCCCGCGCTAGCCCTCGCCGTGCGCAACGTCGTGGAAACGCTCGAACTGACCGACGTTCGCGACCGAAACGTAGGCAAGTTTTCCCGAGGCATGCAGCAGCGTGTAGGACTGGCACAGGCGCTGGTAAACGACCCTGAGTTGCTGATCCTGGATGAGCCCACCTCGGCCCTCGATCCCCTGGGCCGCGTTGCCGTGCGCGAGTTGTTGCAGCGTGCCCGAGCCGCCGGGAAGACGATCTTCCTCAGTTCGCACCTCCTGTCGGAGATCGAACTGGTTTGCGACCGCATCGCCATCCTGCATCGTGGAGGAATCGCTCGCACCGGAAGCACCGCCAGTCTGCTGGAATCTCGCGAGTGCACCGAGATCATCGCACGCGGAATCCCTGATAACGCTTTCCCAAATGCTGTCGCGAGCGACGGCGTAGTGAAATTTACCGTGGCCATTAGCAAGCAGCGGGAGGCCATCGAGCGAATCTGGAGCGCAGGCGGTGAGCTGGTAAGCGTGAGTCCTGCGCGCCGCTCGCTGGAAGAAGTGTTTTTAGAGCTAACGGGAAACGGCAGGGAAGCGGTTGTGAAGGGGCAGGCCTCAGTATCGATTCAGAAGGACCGGTGAACCACCAATAACTGAAATGTATCCCATTGTTCTTATTGCCAAAAACTTTCTCCGCGAGCAGCGCTGGCTGGTGCTGGTCTTGCTGGCATGGGTCTTTGGGAGCAGCCTGGCGCTGGGACTGGATGACGAGCCTGCGCTAAGCGACGCGGCGTTTTTTCTCCAGCAGCAGGCGATGTATGGCGTGGCGTTCGGAGCCTTTCTGGCCGCGTCGGCAATTCACAACGAGCGGCGTTCGCGGCGAATTCTTTCTGTGCTCTCGAAGGGAGTCGAGCGCCGCCACTATCTTGCGGGATTGCTGCTGGGGGTGGGCGCCGTGGAGTTGATCTACGCGCTCGCCATGGCAGTGGGCGCGTTGTGGACGCTGCGTGGCAATGGAGTCGAGATTAGCGCAGTAGTGTGGCTGCTGGCCACCTTGCTAGTGGCAGCGATGCTGGTTGCGTCCATAGCGATGTTTTTTTCCACTTTCCTCAACCCGCTGGTCGCGTTGGCGGCTACTGGCGTCACGGCTGCGTTGCCATTGGCTGTTTCCCTGGCGTTTCCTCGTGCGGTATATGGGATTGTGCCGGTGTATCCCCTGATCGCGTTCGTACTGAATTCTTCGCTTCACGAATCCAGTCCCGTGCTCGGGGCGCTGGCGCTGGCTGCCGCGCAGGTCATCCTATTCTGGATTGCAGGTGCGTGGATGTTCGCGCGACGCGATATTGCCGCCGCCATCGAATAGATCTTCTGTTACATCTGGTTTGCAATCAAGCTTACTGGCGCAACATCTCTGCCAGGTTTTCGAGCAATGCCTTGCTGAAGCGTTCTGGCTCCTGGATGTGGGGCGAATGGCCGAGCTCTGGGAAGGGAACGAGCCTTGCGTTGGGGATCGCCTTGGCCGCGGCGCGGCCAAGTTCATCGTAGTTACCAAGAGTGGAAGCACTTTCGCGAGGAGCAAGGTTTTTCCCAGGAGCGGTGGTATCTCTTTCTCCGATGAGCAGCAGCGATGGAACCTTGATGTTGGGGAACTCGTACATCACCGGCTGCGAGTAAATCATCTCGGAGGTGAGAGCCTGATTCCACGCCACCAGTTCCCGTCCTTCGCCGTTGAACATTCCTGCCTGCATCTCCACCCATTGGTCGTATTCCGGCTTCCATTGGCCAACGTAATAGGTGCTGAGTTGGTAGGCTTTGATGCTCTCGAATGTCGTGCGAAGTTGCCCCTGATAGGCAGCGTCCACTGTCTGGTAGGGCACGCCCTTTGCCTTCCAGTCCTCCAGTCCCAGCGGATTCACGACCACCAGTGCCTGCGTCTGTTGCGGAAACATCAGCGCGTACCGGAAGGCAAGCATCCCGCCCATTGAGTGGCCTAGGATCACTGCGCGTGTTATGCCGAGTTGTTCCAGCAGCCGGTGTGTGTTGTCCGCGAGCTGGTGCAGTGTGTACTGGTAGTGCTCCGGCTTGGTGGACTTGCAGAATCCGATCTGGTCCGGAACCACCACGCGGTACCCCGCCGTGCTGAGCGTGCGGACCAGACTTTCCCACGTGGCGGCACAAAAATTCTTGCCATGCAACAGGACAACAGTGTGTCCGTTTGGCTTTGCGGCGGGTACGTCCATGTGCGCCATGGTGAGAGCCTGCCGCTGCGACTCAAACTTGAACGTGTTCACTGGATGGGGATACGCGAATCGCTCCAGGTTGGGTCCGTAGCTTGGCGTGGAACGCTGCTGTGCGGTGGCGGCTGAGGCAAGAAAGACCACCAGTGACAGAAACGCGACTTTCATGCGGAATTCCTCCGGAAGTTACCCGACAACTCAAGGCTATCACTTTGTATGCATGCAAGAGATTTCGTGAGAGTTTCTTATCGCATGTTTACTACATAAAATCAGGGACTACTCGGCGTTTTCAGAAGCCAATTCCGAGCATTGACAAAGGCAGTCGAATTTTTCCAAGCAACCTTTTTTGCGTGTAAGCACTGCCCGCAGCTGGAAAAAACTCCCACGACCGGTTTCTACGGCATTCCAGCAGGTGCTTTACTGCCAAGGAGTTACGAATGGAACAGAAAATGCCCTTTTAAAGAGCGAAAGTAAGTGTTGCGTCATGTCACTCTGCGTCAACGGTCATCTTATGGATCCTACCCAACTCTTTACAAGAGAGCAGAGTTCACGGGCAATCAGCCGGGTGCTGGTGGTGGATGACGAGCCATTGATCGCGAATACGATCGTCACCATCCTGGAGCGATATGGGTTTCAAGCGACTGCCGCCTACAACGGTACGGAAGCGGTGGAACTGGCATCTGCTTTTTGCCCCGATTGCATGATCACAGACGTCATGATGCCGGGCATGACTGGCATTGAAGCCGCACGGCAGGTGCAGGAAGCCTGTCCTGCTGCCCGGATTTTGCTGTTTTCCGGACAGGCTGCCACCGCCGATCTGCTAGCAGAGGCCCGCTCCCAGGGCCTGGATTTTGAACTGCTTCCCAAACCGATTCATCCCCGCGTGCTTATCGATAAGCTCCGCGAGCCCTAGAAAACCTCTCGCACAGACAAACCGGCTCCGGATGAGAGCGCATCCGGAGCCGGTTGTTCTCTTAGGAAGTCGTGTTCCGAATTCAGTTACGGAACCGTGATCTCCTGAGAGCTGAAGCCTCCCCCTCCCGGTGGTGGAGGCGGCGGAGGAGGTGGTGGTGGCGGTAGCGGATATTTCGTCGTTCCGCCCACGGTAGCCGATGCTTGCGCTGTGCATGAAGTGTTGGTTCCTGCCAGCGTGCTGTAGACCGTAATGGTGTTGGTTGTGGGCTTCTCAACCCATTCGTGGCGAACCGCCTGTATTGTCTGCCCGGAGTTCAACGACTGTGGCGGGAAGATCCAACCCAGGTGGCTGTCGAGTCCAAATAAATTCACTAAATTGCCGCCAAGGTTGGTAGCCGTAAACGTATAGGTCACGTAAGCACCGGTGACAGTTTCGTATCGGCAGACCTCGCCACCGTAGCTGCCGCCATCAGTAGTGACTCCAAAGCTTTGGTCATAATAGCCATGCTTTGGATCTTTTGGTTTTTCGCAGACCTCGACCTTCTTTGTGGAGAGAGAGGTTGGGTTTGCTGTTTTAGTCACCACCAGGTTGCACGCCGGCG
>JBFXAV010000193.1:0-5662 GCA_050183935.1 Candidatus Korobacteraceae bacterium
CTTGAAAGCGTTGGGTAGTGAGCAAACTGAAATGATGCAATCAATTTACAAGCTGGCCTTGTGCTCTCTCCTCGTCGGAGCTCTTCTTTCACCCTCCCTGTCTGCCCAGGTGCGCGGCGGCTCTCCTCCTGCGAGCGCTCGCAGCGCCACAGGACGAGGCGCAGCGCCAGGAGGCCGCGGAGGAGGCAAGTCTGTTCGTCCACCTGACTTCAAACGAATTCGCACGTCGGTGACGCGATTGTTGGGATGGAGAGTTGGCATTCGTGCCAATGTGTTTCCGCAGCTCACATTCTTTGAGGCCGCGGGAATGGCAGATGCCCTGGGTCTGGGATACATCGAAGCATTCGACACACAGAAAGTCAGCCCCGCGCTGGCCAAGAACCTTGACGCCAGTCTCGCTTCCGAAGAGGTCGGGGTTGTCCGCAGCCGCCTGGCGGAGCTGCGACTGAAAATGCCGGTGTACCACGCCACGAGTTTGGGTCTAGACGAGGCCAGCCAGCGGAAGGTATTCGAGTTCGCCAAGGCCCTCGAGGTTGAGACAATCGTACTTCCCGAGGTTCCTGCCGCACTTGCAGAAATTGACCGGTTGGCAGGCGAGTTCGGCATCAACGTGGCTATCGAGAGCCGCGGAGACGCACAGCAAACTCTTCAAGCAATTGGCAGCAGCAGTCCCCGGATCGGTGTGACCGCGGCGGCTGCCAAGTGGATCGAGGAAGGTACAAAGCCCGCGGACGCTGTTGCAAAGCTTCAGGACCGGCTGATGGTACTGCACCTCAGTGATCACAGTGCCTTCGGGCGGTCCTCCCACGAAGTGAACCTGGGGGAGGGTGTCGCCAACGTGCCGCAGCTGCTCATGGCGCTGGTTCGGCAACTTCCTCCGCCGGAAGAGAAATTTGAGAAATGCGTCAACTGTTACCGGGGCCACTCAGGCGTAAAGCCCCTGTTTCTTGCCTTGGACGTCCGAAGCTACTACGGATTCGATCAATCGATGCAAGTCGCGGGCGCGGAAGCGTTCGGCCGGCTGTGGCATTCCGTGGAGGCGTTCGAGAGGGCGGTGCGCCCGGCGATGGGCTACCGTGTTGATCAGTTTTCGCGTCTGGTACCGGTCACGGGAACGGAACGCGTCACCGCCGAGGAACGTCAGAAGATCGAAGCCGCCAGTCCAAAGCAGGCTTTAGCAAAACCGAAAAAGAGCAGGAAGTTGTTAGTGGTCGATCTTTGTCCAGCCGGTGATTTTCATCACCACACTATCGCCCACAATAATCTCGCATTGCAGTTGATGGCTAAGAATACCGCGGCCTTCCAGCCGGTGTTCAGCAATGATCTCAACAACCTCAAATATCCGGCCGTCCGGCAGTTTGATGCTGTGTTCATCAACAGCACCGTGGGCGAGGTGTTCATCGATCCCGAGGTGCTGAATGGTTTGCTGCGCTTTGTCCGCGAAGGTGGCGGAGTTGTGGGCATGCACTCTGCGAGCTATGCATCCCAGAATCTGCCCGAGTATGCCGATCTGCTGGGAGCCGCGGACGGGCCTCACCGCGTTGAGCCTGCCACGTTAAAAATTGAGGACCTGAACAGCCCCTTCAATCGCGGCTTTCAAGGCAAGGACTCTTTGGAGTTTACAGACGAGTTCTACCACTTTCTTCCCACCGGACCCTACTCGCGGGACAAGGTACGCGTGCTCATCAGCATCGATTCGGGGAAGACCGATATGAGCCGGTGGAACATACGTCCGGACAATGACTACGCGCTCAGTTGGATCAAGAAGTACGGGAATGGCCGGGTATTCAACTGCTCGATGGGCCATGTGCCGGAGTTCATGGGAACACCGGCATTCGCAGAGCATGTGTTCGCAGGAATTCAGTTCGCACTTGGCGATCTTGAGGCGGATACGACCCCGAGCGCTGAACTGGCGATGAAGACGAGATCGACGCGGTAGGACTCGGCACATCAGGCGGTCCTTCCGCAATTACTGAAAAGGGGTTCCAGAATTCGATGAGGAGAATGGTGCTTTACCTCCAGGCAGCAGTTCTTGGTGTGGCGCTGTTGCTTACAGGGTGGCAGCGCAGCGCAGCGCAGCAACCAGTGGACGCAGAGCTTCGCCTGGATGACGACGACATAGGAGGAGTGGTTACCGGGCCCAAGGGAGCGGAGGCAGGGGTGTGGGTGATTGCGGAAACCACCGATCTGCCAACCAAGTTTGCCAGGATTGTAGTTACAGACGACCAGGGCCGGTATGTGATCCCCGATCTTCCCAAGGCTAACTACAGCTTGTGGGTGCGTGGATACGGTTTGGTGGATTCGCCAAAAACTGGCGCAGCCCCGGGACAGCGGATAAACCTGAAAGCGGTGACTGCCCCCAACGCCAAAGCCGCAGCGGAATACTATCCCGCTGCGTACTGGTATTCCCTGGTGAAGGTTCCAGATAAAAGCGAGTTTCCAGGTACCGGGAAGAACGGGATTTCTACCCGCATGAAGAGTCAGTCTCATTGGGTGGGCATGATGAAATCCGGTGAAGCTGCGTCGTGCTGGTCCTGTCATCAGCTTGGCAATAAAGCAACTCGCGAGATCCCCAAGGCGCTTGGGGAGTTCACCTCGTCGGCCCAGGCGTGGGGACGGCGTACGCAATCAGGACAAGCTGGACTCGACATGCAGGCGGGGCTTACACAGCTCGGTCGCGAGCGTGCGTTGAAGATGTTTGGCGACTGGACCGACCGGATCGCCGCGGGAGAGCTGCCTCCGGCGCCTCCCAGGCCGCAAGGTGTGGAGCGCAATCTTGTCGTCACTCTGTGGGATTGGGCAGACCCAAAGGCGTACTTGCACGATGAGATTGCCACGGATAAGCGGAATCCCACAGTCAATGCCTACGGACCCTTGTTTGGAGCGGCAGAGGTAAGCACCGATTACATTCCGGTGATCGAACCGGTGAAGTCCATTGCACGTCGGGTCCCAATACCGGTGCGCGACGCGGATACCTCCGTGGTTTCGGGCAAGGTACTGCAGCCCTCTCCGAACTGGGGAAGTGAGGCCATTTGGAGCAGCAAAACCAATGCTCACACTCCTATGTTTGATCACAAGGGGCGGCTATGGCTGACGTCGCGCATCCGCAACGATAAGAATCCGGCATTCTGCCTGGAGGGGTCGGATCATCCTTCGGCGAAACTGTTTCCGGTAAAGAGCAGCATCCGTCAGTTGGCTGTGTATGATCCGAAAACAGACAAGACTGAATTGATCGACACCTGCTTTACCACGCACCACCTGCAGTTTGCAGAAGACCAGAATCACACGCTTTGGACGAGCAGCTGTACCTCAGAATGCGGCGGCGAGGCCGGCGTGGTGGGCTGGCTCAACACAAAGATGTGGGACGAGACCCGCGACGAAAAGAAGTCCCAAGGCTGGACTGCGCTGATCCTTGACACCAACGGCAACGGAAAAAGAGATGCTTACGTCGAGGCCGATCAGCCGCTAAACCCCGCCAAAGACAAGCGCATCAGCCCAGCCCTGTATGCGGTAATTCCAAGTCCCACCGATGGCTCAGTTTGGGGCGCGGTGCTCACGGTACCCGGCGGCATTGTGCGGCTGAATCCGGGTCCCGACCCATCCGCGACAGCGCTTGCCGAGTACTATGAAGTGCCATTTAACAACCCCAAAGCGCCGGTTCATGGCTTTGGTCCGCGCGGAATCGATATTGATCGGACTGGAGTGGTTTGGACCGGACTGGCAAGTGGGCACTTCGCCAGCTTTGACCGCCGCAAATGCAAGGGACCGTTGAACGGTCCAACCGCGACAGGCCAGCATTGTCCAGAGGGTTGGACGCTGTACCCAATGCCAGGGCCGCAGTTCAAAAACCTTAAGGAATCCGGCAGCACCGAAGCGAGTTACTACAACTGGGTGGACCAGTTCGACACCTTCGGCTTGGGCAGGAACATTCCTATCGCGACGGGCAACGGCAATGAAGCATTGCTAGCGCTGGTGAAGGGCTCGTGGGTTGTTCTTCGCGTACCTTATCCGCTGGGGTTCTACGCGAAAGGGCTAGACGGACGCATTGATGATCCGAAGCTCGGCTGGAAGGGCAAAGGCCTGTGGTCAACCTTCGCAACACGCGCACCTTTTCACACCGAAACGGGCAAAGGTACTACAAGCAAAGTAGTGCAATTTCAGCTTCGCCCTGATCCGTTGTCCCACTAAACATTCGACCATCCGCTCGGCGCCCGGGACGGGGAGACCCTCCCGGGTTGCCACTTTCTCCCGTGTCCTCCCCACGTAAATATATCCATAATATATTGTAAACAAGTAGTTTAATAGGTTATTGCACGCGCACGGCGCCGTCCTTCGTAGAAGTGTATATGATATTTCGCTTGACTCCCGTGCTTGGGCTGGATAACCTTTCGGACTTTAGCGCAACATGCTTTGTGCAATACGCAATTAAGGTAGGGTTCAGAAATGCCGACTCATTGTGCGGCCGAGAAATGTATCTCGATGATGCGAAAGGATTCATCCCCGCACGATGGGTTTTGGAACGTCGCGACGGCGAATGCCGTACCTGGCTGGCTGATGATCAGGGAGCAGATAGAAATCGGACAGATTTCGGAAGCCTGTCGCACGAATAATGATGCGACTAATGATGTGACTGATGTACAGCCAAGGATAGAGGACGTACAGTTCACGTCCGAGCAACTTTGGGCGCTAGAGGCTAGGGTGCAGCATGCGCGGGAAGAGGAGCGTAAGCGGGTTGCGCGAGAGATTCACGATGAACTTGGCCAGGTGCTCACGGCAATCAAGCTAGATCTAAGCTCCTGGGTTCGCGAACTGTCCTCGGGCACGCGAGAACCGCATAAGCGAGGTCAGCAGATCGCAACGTTAGTGGACGAGGCAATTCGATCGGTGCGCCGAATTGCCACCGAACTGCGGCCCGGGATACTCGATGATATGGGGCTTATTCCCGCAGTGGCATGGGCGATGGAAGAATTTCAGAACCGCACCGGTACAAAGTGCTTTCTGGATGTTCCAACGGATCCGATCGAACCGAATCCAGAGCAGGCTACGGCACTCTTTCGTGTGTGTCAGGAGACACTGACGAACATCGCCCGCCACGCGGGCGCGAGCGCAGTTGTCGTGCGACTTGAAGAGGAGAATGGAACGCTGATCCTGGAGGTGCGCGACAACGGAAACGGGTTTGAGCACGAAACGGCTTTGCGCAGCGGATCGTTAGGGATTATGGGTATGAAAGAGCGAGTCTTGCTATTGGGCGGAGATCTCAGGATCAGCAGTATTTTGGGAAAGGGCACGACGGTAAGCGCCAGGATTCCAAGTGCATGTGGTGCCCAACCTCAATGGAGAGGAGATGGGAATGATCACCATACTGATTGCCGATGATCACCCTATAGTACGGCGTGGCTTGAAGGATATTCTGACCACGCAGCTCGACTCCGTAGTGTGTATCGAGGCAAGTGATGCGGAAGAAGCTCTGCTGCAGGCGCGAAACCAAAGATTGGATCTCCTGCTGTTGGACGTGACCATGCCCGGCAGAAGCGGGTTGGATGTGCTTGCAGAGCTGAAGCGAACGCAACCTCGGCTTCCGGTCTTGATGTTGAGCATGCACTCCGAAGATCAGTACGCGACGAGGGTTCTGAAGGCGGGGGCCTCAGGCTACCTGAATAAG
>JBFXAV010000194.1:0-5650 GCA_050183935.1 Candidatus Korobacteraceae bacterium
GAAACGGCAACGCGCCGGCAGAAGAATGGCTGCAGCCCTTTTTCGGTGGCGGCACGATTTTTATCGACGAAGTAGGCGACCTATCTTTGGAAGTCCAGACTACGGTGCTGGATGTGATCTCCAGCACGGAAAGGCCGGCCACGGCACGCTTAATATGCGCGAGCCGGATAAACCTGGAAGACGAGGTTCGGCTAGGAAGGTTCCGCGAGGATCTTTACTATCGGATCAGCGGCATTTGTCTGCGCATTCCGCCCCTGCGCCACCGCAAAGAAGATATTCCTCTGCTGGCCGAATTTTTTCTCGGCAAGTACGCTGCGCTGTTTGGGCGAGTCGCCATGCGCCCGGTGCCCGAGACGCTGGCTGCGCTGGTCGCATGCCCGTGGCCGGGAAATATTCGTGAAATGGAAAACGTTTTGAAATCGGCCGCGGCTGTGCGGGACGGACATTTGGCCATTGCCGCCTTTGGCCTGGGCGGTGAACTCCCGGTTGCAATGCCCGCTGCTTCGGTCTTTACGTCATTGAAGCAGGCATCGCGTGCCGCATCTCTTCAAGCAGAGCGCGAAATGATTCTGCAAGTGCTGTCGCGCACCCGTTGGAACCGCAAGCGGGCTGCGCAGGAACTCAAGATCAGCTACAAGGCCCTGCTCTACAAACTTAAGCAAACCGGTTTGGACAACCGCGAGCTAACACAAGCCACGGGAGGTACGAATTCGTGACGAGGGAGAAACAAACTCTGGGCTTCGCCCTGGTTATTGTTCTGCTGTTGGTATCTGGGCGGGGCATTGCTCTTGGACAAGGCGCACAGGCGAGCGCTCCTGGCGCTTCCAATTCATCGGATGCGCCTACACCCGCGCCCGAAGCGATGGGTCCGGACTATGTGATTGGACTGGGCGACGTGCTGAACATCAACGTCTGGAAGGAACCCGAAGTATCGTCGAGCGTTCCTGTCCGTCCCGACGGGAAGATTTCGTTGCCACTGGTGAATGACATTCAGGCGGCGAGCCTGACGCCGATGCAGTTGGGAGACTCGATCCGCTCCAAGCTTGAAAAGTACATCGCCGCGCCACAGGTGACCGTCGTGGTGACCAGCGTGAACAGCCGGATGGTGTATCTAGTGGGCGAAGTAGGACGTCCAGGATCCTTCAGCCTGCTGCCTAACATGACCCTGTTACAGGCATTGTCGGCGGCGGGTGGAGTCTCGCAGTTTGCTGACAGCAAGAAGATCTACGTCCTGCGCAATGAGAACGGAAAGCCGCGGCGCATTCCGTTTAATTACAAAGAGGCATTGCAGGGGCTTCACCCCGAGCAAAACATTGAACTCGTGCCGGGAGACACAATCGTTGTTCCATAAGATCCCATTCCCGATGAGCGGACTGCTGGCGCTGGTGCTGGCAAGTGGCCTGAACGCCTGGGCCCAGCGGACCCCAGCGCCTGCTGCTTCCAGCGGCCCCATCTCGGCGATTGGCGCTGCCGATGATGCAGAGGTTGGCTTGCCGGAAGCGGACGCGGAAATCCTCGACGTCCCCGCATCCAGCATCAAATTGCCGAGCCTTGGAGGGATGCCGCAGTTGTTTACCTACGGGCTGCGCGTGATGCAGGTCGCGGATACCAACACCTCGCAGGTCGGCCGCGGAACCAGCTTGCAGTCAGCAACTATTATTTCTGGCACCACCGCTTTGAACCGCTCCTGGGGCCGCAACGGTTTTGGCTTGAACTACAACGGCGCCGAATCCATTTTTGCCGGCGGCGGACTCGGTACCCAGCTTGCTTCCACACACCAGGTGGGGGTCAATCTCTCGCTATCGCGACGGCGCTGGTCGTTGAACTTGTCGGAAGCGGCATCGTACTCGCCGCAATCGAGCTTTGGGCTTGGGCTTTACGGTGGTTTAGGAAGCAACCCGCTGGGCTTTTCCTCGGGACTGCGAGGCGGCTTAACGCCGAACGATTCCGTGCTCAATGCTGGAACCCGCATCAATACCAACACAATGGCGGAAGTCGGGTATCAGCTCGGGCCCAGGAACTCCCTGCGAGCGTCCGCCGGTTTTGGCAAGCTCCTGTTTCAGGGTGATTCAGATTTCGCTAACAACGACCAGTACAACTTCAGCTTCGGAATGGACCGCATACTCAGCCAGCGCAGCAACGTGTCATTCCACTACACCCATTTCCGCACGACTTCGTCTGCGTTCAGTTCGGTGCAGACGCATGCCGTTCTGGCGGGCTATTCGCGTCGGTTGACTCCTCGTATGGTGGTCCAGCTTTCCGCAGGGCCACAGATTCAGACTCGCGCAGCCCAGGGGTTACCCAACACGACGCAGTGGACGACTTCCAATGCGCTTTTATTCCAAATGCGCCGCAGTGCTGTGAACCTGACGTACAGCGCCGGTATTGTCGGTGGTTCGGGAGTTTATGGCGCCGCGGAGAACCATACTGTACAGGCGGCGTTGAGCCGTCCGCTGGGCCGCTTCTGGGGCGCCGGTTTCAACTTTGGTTACGCGCTCAATAGCGGAGTAGACGCGTTTTCTTCGATTAGGGCGCAGTACGGAGGCATCACCATGAGCCGGCGTGCTGCCGGCGCAGGCCTTAGCCTGAGCTATCAGTTTCAGCATCAATCCATCGGCGGGACATGCACAGGACTGGCATGCTCGGCGTTTGGCGGGTGGCGGCACACGGTCGGGCTCGGCCTGGACTGGGTATTCCGGCCAGTACGAATCGGTTGACAGGTTAGCAGCGACAGAGAAAACGAAAGAGCACTGAAGAGAGTTCAACAAAGGAAAGAGCAATGATTCTAGGACGCAATCTCGGGCCTGAGGATTATCTGGCGATACTGCGGCGCCGGTTCTGGTGGATTCTGGTTCCGACACTCATCGGGCCGGTGCTCGCCTACGCGTATTCCATGACACTGCCCAACGTCTACACCTCGAAGGCGGTCGTACTGGCGGAGCGGCAGCGCATTCCCGGTGAGTTCGTGCGTCCCGTCATCACCCAAGGGCTGGGAGAGCGGCTGGCAACCATGCAGGAGCAGATTCTGAGCCGTACGCGTCTGCAGCCGGTGATTGAAAAATTTGGGCTCTTTAAAGATGTAGCTCCTGGCGCAAACACGGAGCAACTGATGGATCGCATGCGTTCTGCAATTGCAGTGCGTCCGGTAGCCTCTGGAGAAAGGGAAGAGATATCGGGATTCTCGATTAGCTTTTCCTACAGTAATCCCCGTACAGCACAGGAGGTGTGCGCGCAAATTACATCCATGTTTATGGAAGAAAATTTGCGTTCGCGCGAGCGCAGCGCTGAAGGCACCACGAAGTTTCTGAATACCGAGATGGAGGATGCCAAGAGAAAGCTTGACGACCAGGACAGCAAGCTCGCGGAATTTGAGGGACGGTTTATTGGTCAGCTTCCCGGGCAGGAGCAGGCAAACTTCAGCATGCTTCAATCTTTAAACGGGCAAATGGATGCGCTCAACCAGGCTGTTTACCGCATGGAGCAGGACAAGGCATACACGGAAGGGCTCCTGGCCCAGCAGATCAACGCCTGGAAGCAGACTCAGACCGCGAACAATCCAGTCACTTTGGAGCAGCAGCTCGCGAACGAGCGCGCTGGCCTGGTGAACCTAATGTCCCGTTACACCGAAACCCATCCCGACGTGCAGCGGGCCAAGCGCGACATTGCGGCTTTGGAAAGAAGAGTCGAGACGGCAAGAATGAACGGCGGGGAAACTACCACCCGTCCGCAAGCGGTCTCCGAGCAGGAACCTTCGGGAGTGCAGCAGCTGCGCCATCAGCTGCATAACCTGGAACTGACCTTGGCAGAACGGCGCCAGCAGCAGGAAAGGTTGCAGCGCCAGATTGCCACCTACCAGTCGCGCGTGCAATTGAGCCCCGCGGTACATCAGGAATGGAAGCAACTGACCCGCGACTACCAAACGGCACTGGAGTTCTATAACGACCTGCTGAAGAAGAGCCAGCTTTCGGAGATAGCCACCAACCTGGAACGCCAGCAGCAGGGAGAGCAGTTGGGACTCATGGATCCGCCGAATTTGCCGAGCTCGCCCAGCTCTCCCGACCGGCAAAAAATTGCTACCGGCGGGTTAGGCGGCGGACTGCTGATCGGCCTGGGAATCGCGTTGTTGTTCGAGCTGAAAGATAAGGCGCTGCGCACCGAAGCCGATGTGCAGGACCTGCTGCAATTGCGCACCCTGGCGATGGTTCCCGACCTGGAACATAACCAAGGTAACAAACGTCGCCGCTCACTTCGCGATAAGCTTAGACGGCGGCCGAGGAACAGCGAACAAGACTTTGTTCCCAACCGGATAGGAGTGTAGGCCCGCATATGTACAGGGCATTTTTCAAGCTGCGCCACAATCCGTTCAACGTCAATCCGGATCCGCGGTTTCTTTACTGTACGCGGGCCACGGTGAAGGCGCTCGCCTCTCTTGCCCACGGCATCTACCGTCGCAAGGGCTTCATCCTGCTCTCGGGAGAAGTAGGGACTGGCAAGACAACCATTGTGAACAAGCTGCTGGAGTGGCTCCGGACACAGAACGCCACAACAGCCTTCATCTTTCACCCCTCGCTGGACCCGGCGCAGTTCCTCGATATGGTGCTGGCGGACTTTGGAGTTCGCTGCGACTCGCCTCTCAAGAGCCAGAAAATTCTGCATCTGCACAAGTTTCTGCTGGAACGGCATCGCGCCGGTGGTACCGCTGTGTTGATCGTGGATGAAGCCCAGGACCTCGCTCCCGAGGTGCTGGAAGAGATTCGCCTGCTAACCAACCTGGAGACTTCGACTCACAAGCTGCTGCAAATCCTGCTTTCAGGCCAGCCTGAATTGGAAGAGTTGCTGCGGCGTCCGGAGATGCGACAGGTGCGGCAGCGCATCACCATCCGCTGCAAAACCTATCCACTGACGTTGGAGGAGACGCAGGCGTACATTCTCACGCGGCTGAAAGTTGCCGGAGCGACCATGGAGCCGATCTTTGCTCCCGATGCCGTGCGCGCGATTCATCGCTACTCCCAGGGAATTCCCAGAATCATCAACTTCTTGTGTGAGCACGCACTGATCGCGGCGTTTGCGGACCAGCAGAGAACGATCCGGGGAACCCTGATCGACGGCATTGCCCACGAGAACGAATTGGATGATCCCAAACTCGGATATCCGCAGGCGGTGACGCCAGCGACCGAGGAAATGTCTTCCGGACTCGGAGAGAACTCTGCCGATGCCGAACAGCCCCGCGCTCGCGCTGCGGGTGGAATGACAACGGACCCACGATGAGCCGCATTCACGATGCCCTTCGCCGGGCGGAACAATCATTGCGTAACGGTAACAACGGTGCGCACGGCCCGCTGCCGGATGCCGATACTACCGACCAGGCTTTGGAAATCCTGGAGGTACTGCGGGTCACCGAGCAGGCCGCTAATGCGGCCGAAAGCGAGGAGTTTTCTTCAGATCCCCTCGACTTTGACCTTACAGACCGGGCGCGCAGTTGGCAGGCGGGGGAGCACCGTGCCCCACCCATCGCCGACGCTCCGCCGGGATTTCTCCAGGAAACTGGCTTAAGCCAGGAGCCCGTGCTGGGCGAGTCGGTTTCTGTTTCCGATGTGATTCTGGATGCTGGACGAACGGCAGCAGAGACGGACGTGGCCTCTGCACCCGC
>JBFXAV010000195.1:0-5647 GCA_050183935.1 Candidatus Korobacteraceae bacterium
AGGTGGACCTTGGAACCGAGGTGCGCCAGATTCTTGCGGGCATCGCCGAGGCCTATGCGCCCGAGTCGCTGATTGGCCGCAAGGTGGTGATCGTCGCCAACCTTCAGCCGCGAAAGCTGCGCGGACTGGAGTCCAACGGCATGATCGTGGCCGCATCGCTTGAGGGTGGCAAGCCAGTGCTTGCGGGCTTTCTGGAAGACGTGCCGGTGGGGTCGCGGTTGAAGTAGAGCACTGAGTCCTTCTCGTACCTCAGTGCGTCATCGAATACACAATGTAGTTGATCCCCAGCCGGTACGCGAACGACGCCGGCCCTTCCGGGTAATGTGGGCTGTCGGCCCACTCCCAGGCATCGCCCACGTCAGAGTTGTGGCAAACCGTCAGCACTACCCGGCCCTGATCGTCCCGAATTCCGAGCCAGCGTGGAACGGCGCTATCCGGCGCGTAGCGTCCGCCGAGGTAACGTGTTCCCGGAACCTGAATCCGCTCATCAAGATCATAGAGTACGTGGAACACAGGGTCGCTGCTCGGAAGTTCTTCCACCGGACGTCCCGGGAAAATCTTGCTGACCTCGGCCATGACTCCTGCAAGTTGGTAGCTTCCATGAATGTCGTCGATCATCAGGAAGCCGCCGCGCAGCAGATAAGCCCGCAAGCGCGCCGCCTGTGGCTCGCTGAGTGACCAGATACCGCCTGCCTGTTCGACGTAAATCCAGGGCCAGTCGAAGATGTCGTCGCTGTTGACCTCGGCAACCTGTTCCAGGTCGCGGGTGTGGATGCGTGTGAGGCGTTTGAGCCCCATCATGAACTGCCGGTCGGACTTGGGGAAATCCGTCGCCCACCAGCCACGGAAGAACCCTCCGCCTCCTGTGTCGTCGTAGCGCAGACGCGCAAAGGCGAATTCTGCCGGCGTATTGGAGACGCTGTCACGGGAGGATTCCGCGTCTTCGGAATATTCGCGATACCGTTGTGCCGCAAAGACCACGAGGCTCGCCAGCAGCAGCGGGGCCGCGAGCACGGCGATGCGGTGGGCAGCCTTCATCGTCTTGGCCTGTCCGATCTTGGCCTACTCGAAGATGATCGCACACTTCCGGCATGCCTCGAGTGTGGCCGCGCTCCGTCGTCCGATTGTTATAATCGCGACATTTCGAGGTGTTGTTCTGCCTGCATCCACGCCAAATTCGCCTTCCGCTCCCGCCGCGAAGAAATCTGCTCCGGGAGGGCTCAGGCAGGTTGCCAAGTCGGTTGCCCGCAAGCTGGTTCCATCCGTGCTGCTGCAACACGTTCTCGCCTGGCGGAGCCTCGATTCGCAATCGCGCAACGCCTATGCGCGATTGTTGTGGTTGAGGACTCTTGGCCGCCGCAGGCCGGTGCTGCGGGAAGATGCACCTGCGCCACGCGTAGTTATGTTCGTCTGCTTCGGAAACATCATTCGCAGCGCCTTCGCGGAGGCGTTGCTTCGCGCCGAACTGGAACGAACCGGAATTCGGGACATAGAGGTGATCTCCTCCGGTACGGACGCACGAAATGGCCGCGAAGCTGACCGCCGGGCCATTGCCCTTGCGCCCGAGTTCGGAGTTTCCCTGGAGCAGCACCGCGCGACACTGGTTACCAGCGAGCTCATGGATCGCTGCGATGCCGTGTTCGCCATGGACTTTCTGAATGAAGCCAAGCTGGCGTCGCGTTTTCCGCAGGCGCTTCCCAAGATTCTGTTGCTCACTCCAGTCAGCACTGAGCCGCCGGTACTGGCGATTCCCGATCCTTACATGGGCGACGCCGAGTCCGTACGCGCCTGCTATGGGGTGTTGCAGCGCCGCATCCGAATGCTTGCCGATCAACTCGCCCGCAGCCCAAGGGAATCTCGGGCTTACTCTGGTAACGTGCTGGCATAAGGTGTTCGTCCATCGGGCGCGCATTCCGGTGCTAGAATCGGCGCAGTTTTCTTATGCATATCCTCCACGTAGTGGGCGCGCGCCCAAATTTCATGAAGGCGGCTCCGGTGGTACGCGCGCTCGCGCAGCGGCCTGGGGTCCGGCAGACGCTGGTGCACACCGGCCAGCACTACGACTTCAACATGTCGGACGTGTTTTTCCAGCAGTTGGAAATTCCCGCGCCTGACGTGAACCTGCAAGCCGGCTCTGGAAGCCACGCGCAGCAGACGGCAGAGATCATCAGCCGCTTCGAGCCGGTGATTCTTGAACGCAAGCCCGACTGCGTGCTGGTATATGGCGACGTGAACTCTACCGTCGCGGCGGCACTGGTATGCTCCAAGCTGATGGTGCCAATCGGGCACGTCGAGGCTGGCCTGCGGTCGTTTGACCGTGCCATGCCGGAAGAGATCAATCGGCTGCTCACAGACCAGGTAGCCGACCTGTTGTTTACCCCTTCTGCGGACGGCAACGAAAATCTCGCGCGCGAAGGTGTTGCGCCGGAGAAGGTTCACCTCGTCGGCAACGTGATGATCGACACGCTGGTGCGGATGCTGCCCGCAGCCCGCACGCATCTGCCTGCGGACTTGCCGGAGCGTTATGTGCTGGTCACGCTGCACCGGCCATCCAACGTTGACGATCTTGCATGGCTGGGCGGCATGCTGAACACCCTTGCCGGAATCGCTTCCGAGCTTCCGGTGTGGTTCCCCATTCATCCCCGTACGCGGCAGCGGCTGGCGGATGCCGGTATCAGCGCGGAGCAATTTCCCGGGATTCGTTTGCTCGATCCCATACCCTACCTGCAGTTTCTCGGACTCCAGACGCGCGCAACGGTGGTCATCACCGACTCCGGTGGCATTCAGGAGGAGACCACGTTTCTTGGACGCCCATGCCTTACGGTGCGGGAGAACACGGAACGCCCGGTCACCGTCGATCTGGGCACGAACGTTCTGGTGGGACGTGACACGAATCGCGTTCGCCAGGAACTGGAGTGTGTCCTCGCCGGGCGCTTCAAAAAAGGCGCTGTTCCACCGTTGTGGGACGGTAAAGCGTCGGAACGGATTGCGGATGTCCTCACTGGCGGCGTAGCGCGCGGGTAGAAAGCCCGGGGTCGTTCGCGTGAATTCAGAGAAACCAGCAAATTCAGACACGCCGAAGTA
Source organism: Candidatus Korobacteraceae bacterium (assembly GCA_050183935.1). GTDB lineage: Bacteria > Acidobacteriota > Terriglobia > Terriglobales > Acidobacteriaceae > DASZRZ01. The sequence goes on from JBFXAV010000195.1 coordinate 3,085, forward strand.
CAGCGGAATGACAGTTAACGAGCGCCTCTATAGTGCTGGGCTCCTGTCTGCATATGAAGATGCGGCTCGTGCACGCGATCAAGAACGCATGGTACAGATACTCATGGAAGTGGAGTTTTCCAGATCAGAAGCTGAATGGTCAGCAGCCACTGTCTTGGCAGCGCCCGGCTTCTATGGTGTTTGATTCCTTTTCAACATCGCAGCCTCTATTCGTCCTTGCATTTACAATCATCGGGTAACTGAAAATTAGGACGTAGCCTGGCTACGAGTCCGCCGGAGCAGCAGGGTGATTCCTCTTCTCGACCTTCAGGCCCAGTACCGCAGCATCAAGCCAGAAATCGATGCCGCAATAGCCTCCGTACTCGATAGCGGACGTTTTGTGCTGGGCGAGCCCGTGGCCGAGTTCGAGCGCAACTTTGCTGGCTATTGCGAGGCGAAAGAAGCGGTCGCGGTGAACTCCGGCACCAGTGCGCTGCACCTGGCGTTGTTAGCGGCTGGCATTGGGCCGGGCGATGAAGTGATTACCGTTCCATTTACTTTCATCGCCACTATCTCGGCCATCCTTTATAGCGGAGCCCGCCCCGTGTTGGTGGACATCGATCCGCAAACCTACTGCATGGACGTGACTGCCGTAGAGCGCGCGATCACTCCCCGCACAAGGGCCGTCATGCCCGTCCATCTTTATGGGCATCCGGCAGAGATGGACTCTCTGGCAGCGCTCGCGCGCCGTCACAATCTGGTCCTGATTGAGGATGCTGCCCAGGCCCACGGCGCCGAGTATCATGGCCGCCGCGTTGGAGCCATCGGCGATATTGGGTGCTTCAGCTTTTATCCCGGCAAGAATCTTGGGGCATATGGAGAAGGCGGCGCGCTGGTGACCAACAATCCAGAGTACGCTGCCAAGGCGAGGCTGCTGCGCAACTGGGGAGAGGCAGGGAAGTACCAGCACGTGCTCCAGGGCTACAACTACCGCATGGAAGCCATTCAGGGCGCCATCCTGGATGTGAAGCTCCGCCATCTGCCGCGCTGGACGGAAGCACGCCGCGCGCTGGCGGCACGCTACACCAAACTTCTGAAAGAAACCGGTCTTACCCTGCCGTTCGAGCAGCCGGGATGCTGCCACGTGTTTCATCAATACACGCTACGCGTTCCCATACGGGAGAAGTTGCGCGCGGCGCTGGACGCAGAGGGTATCCAGAGCGGAGTTCACTACCCGATCCCTTCCCACTTGCAACCGGCCTTCGCCTCTCTCGGTTACAAGGTTGGCGACTTTCCCGTATCTGAAAAGGCCGCGCAAGAGGTACTTTCGCTTCCTCTGTTCCCGGAGATGACCGAGCAACAGATTGGAAGCGTTGCATCTGTAGTTGCAACGAGCGTTGCTGCATCGTTGAGTAAGTAAGAAGGAAAGGCTTGGAATCGCGGGTCGTCCTAGTGATTGGCGGCTTTGAAGGCGGGGACGGACTGGGCAAGGGTTGCGTCGATCTCTTCCAAGCTATAAAGCCGCTCCGTAGCCTGCCGGAGCTTGTACCTGCTACTGATCTGGTACCAGCGGACGATCAGCAGATCGGCCACCATGCGTAGGCCATCGCGGAAGACACGAATCTTGGAGCGGTGATCGTGCGCCCACTCGACCGGAACTTCGCGAATCCTGAGCCCGAGCTTACGAGCGAGGAACAGCAACTCCGCGTCGAATCCCCAGCGCTCTACCTGCTGCATGGAGGAAAGCGCTCTCGCCGTCCGCCTGCGAAATGCCTTAAAGCCGCACTGCGTATCCTGGTAGTTCAGCCGCAGAGTTGCCCACAGCACCAGGTTGAACATCCGCCCCACAACCTGCCGGTGGAAAGGCTGTCGCTGTGTTTGCAGACGGCTTTCCATCCAGCGGGAGCCAATAGCAACATCAGCGCCATTCTCCAGCGCGGCGAACAGCTTGTCTGCTTCATGGATGGGAGTGGAAAGATCGGCATCGGTAAATAAAACGAGGTCACCGGAGGCCATCTGTAACCCGTGGCGAACGCTGTACCCCTTGCCGCGATTGCCCGGATTTTGCAACAGTTTTACGCCGGGATTATGGCGTGCGATTCTGGCGACGATCTCCGCCGTGCCGTCCGTGGAACCGTCATTCACCACCAGCACTTCCGCGCGCCAGCGCCTGCGCGAGATGTGCGCGAGCAGCGTCTCCAGCGAAGCGCCAATGCGCTCCTGCTCGTTGTACGCCGGGATCACAATGCTGTAGTGGATGTCAGCCATGCGACGATTACCATTGTAACTCCGCAAATGCAGGGGCTGCTCGGAAAACCATCCGTTACCAGCTAGCGTCCTAGTTAAGCAGGACGTTAAGCAGGGACCATACCGCGGGTAACTTGCCCCTTCCGCCTTTGTCCCCTCACAATAGAAGTGCGCATGGCAGACCTTACACGGCGGAAGTTCCTGGGAATGGGCCTTGGTTTTGGCGCTTCCACCGGCATTGGCTTGGCCGGATACGGCTCTTTGGTGGAGCCGCAGGATCTCATTGTGGAGCGCATCAGCCTGGTGCTCCCACGGCTGCCTGAGGCGTTTGTGGGAG
>JBFXAV010000196.1:0-5642 GCA_050183935.1 Candidatus Korobacteraceae bacterium
GCTCCAGGGCGAGCTGGAAGCGAAGAAGCGCGAACTGGAAGGCAGGCTGGACCAGCTCGGTGGGGACCTGCAGGGTTATTGGAGTGCGTGGGACGCGCTGATGGAACGTGAGACCCGGGGTGAGAGCATTGCGGAACCCGAGCGGCAGCAGGCGCGCGACCGCATGGTGGATCTGCTGAACCGGCAGAGTTACATACGGAATCTGGTGCGGGACGTAAACGAGGTACTAGGAAACTAGCGTCAGCCCTTCCTATCCGTGGCTGAATGCTGAGATTGAATACCCGAAGGCTTATGGCGGAAGAACGCATCGTTGGAATCGATCTGGGAACGACGAACTCGCTGGTGGCCTATATGGCCGAGCAGCCAGTGGTGATTCCAGGAGAGGATGGCGCCAGCCTGGTGCCGTCGATCGTGGCGGTGGATTCCCGCGATCAGATTGTGGTGGGCAATCCCGCGCGTAAGTCGCTGATCGAAACTCCGGAGCGCGCCGTGTACTCCATTAAGCGGCTGATGGGCCGGGGGGTGGAAGACATTGGCGAAGATTTGCGGCTGTTTCCGTTTCGCCTGGCGGAAGACCTTGCCCCCGGGGAAGTGCTGCGCATCAAGCTGGGCGACAAGCAATATACGCCGCCGGAGGTTTCCGCGCACATTCTGCGGCAGCTTCGCCGCAATGCCGAGCGCTACTTCGGACAGCCAGTTGCGAAGGCAGTCGTGACGGTACCTGCGTACTTCAATGACGCACAGCGGCAGGCCACCAAAGACGCAGGCCGCATTGCCGGGCTGGAAATCCTACGCCTGGTGAACGAGCCCACGGCGGCAGCGCTTGCCTACGGTCTCGATAAGAAGCGCGAAGGTATTGTCGCGGTGTATGACCTCGGAGGCGGTACGTTTGATATCTCCATTCTGAGATTGCACGACGGCATCTTTGAGGTGGTTGCCACGAATGGCGACACCCACCTCGGCGGCGATGACATCGATAATCTACTGATCACGATTGCGCTGGACGACATCCGCGGCGACATGGGGCTGGACCTGCGGCGGAACGGCGAGGCCGTGCAGGCGATCCGGAAGGCAGTGATCGAGGCTAAGATTGCGCTGTCGTCAGCGGAAAAAACATTGCTCGATGTGGAACTCGCCGACGGGAAGAAGTACCAGCGCGAGATTTCGAGGGAGCAGTTCGAGGGGCTGATTGAGTCCATCGTGCAACGCACTGCGGGTCCGTGTAAGCAGGCGCTGAGGGATGCGGGGCTGCGGCCGGAACAGGTGGATGAAGTCGTACTCGTGGGCGGGTCGACGCGGATTCCGCGGGTACGACGCCTGGTGCAGGAGATGTTCCAGCGCGTGCCGCACTCCGAATTAAACCCGGATGAAGTGGTGGCGCTGGGCGCGGCTGTGCAAGCGAACATCCTGGGCGGCGGCTCGGAAGCGACCAAGGACATGCTGCTGCTGGATGTTACGCCGCTGTCGCTGGGAATCGAAGCTCTGGGCGGAGTGGTGGCGAAGATTATTCACCGCAACTCCACGATTCCGGCATCGGCGACCGAGCACTTTACCACTGGAGTTGAAGGGCAGACCAGCGTCGCGATCCATGTGGTGCAGGGAGAGCGGGAGCTGGCAACGGATTGCCGATCTCTGGCGCGGTTTGACCTGAAGGGCATACCTCCGATGCCGGCAGGGTTGCCGCGCATCGAGGTGCGGTTCCTCATCGATGCCAACGGTATTTTGCAGGTTTCAGCGCGCGAGCAGCGCAGCGGCAAAGAGGCGCAGATTGAGGTCCAGCCCAGTTACGGTCTGACGGATGAGCAAGTGGAGACCATGATTTTGGACTCCTTCGACTATGCCGAAGAAGACCTGCGGAAGCGCCAGGTGATTGAGGCACGCAACGAGGCGGAGACGATTCTGGGCGCGCTGGAGAAGGCGCATGGCGGCCCTGCATGGGAGCAACTCACAAAGGACGAACGCACCCGTGCAAGCAAGCTGGAGAAAGAGCTCCGGCTGGTAATGCAGGGCGAGGATTACCACAAGATTCGCACTTCGATTGACCAATTAAACGAGGCGACGATGCGGCTGGCGGAGCTGATGATGGATTCGGCTGTGTCGGCGGCCCTGAAGGGCAAGAACATGGACCAGACCGGACTGGAAGGCGGTCCGTCTTCGCCGCATCCGATTGCCCCCGCAGAATATTGATAGGGAGAAATAATGTCTGACGAGAAGACAACCAGCTCCGGAAGCACGGCAACCGCAGATGCCTTGGGCCCAAACACGGTGCGCGTGACGTTTCTTCCCGAAGGGAAGGTGGTGGAGTTCGAGAATGGCAAGCTCCCCTACAAGGACCACGGAAAGCCGCAGTCGCTGCTGGATGTGGCGCTGAATAACGGGCTGCACCTGGAGCATGCGTGCGGCGGAAACTGCGCCTGCACCACCTGTCATGTCTGGGTGAAGCAGGGAAGCGAACTGCTGAGCGAAATGGACGACGACGAAGCCGACCGCCTCGACATGGCCGCCGATCTGCAACTGAACTCGCGCCTCGGCTGCCAGGTGGTGATCGAAAAGCCTGGCGAGGTTGTGGTGGAGATTCCCGAGTGGAACCGGAACTATGTCTCTGAAGGTGGAGATCACTGAGCAGAATTGAATCGTTGAGTCATCGGGACATTGAGCCATTTCCTGATCCAAACCGAATGATTCATGCTGAGTATCCCGAGGGCTCAATACGATTTTTAGAGGACGCTATGCCGCTGAACGAAGTGAGCTGGGATGATTCCGAAGAGATCGGTCTGCATTTGTCCGAGAAGTTCCCGGACGTGAATCCGCTGGAAGTCCGCTACACCGACCTGCACCGCTACGTGACCGAGCTGCCGGGTTTTTCCGACGATCCCAAGGCCTCAACCGAGGGCAAGCTGGAGGCGATCCAGATGGCGTGGTACGAGGAGTGGCAGGACCGGCAGGAATAGCATCGTTTTGCGATCTAAGAATTTCCATTCCCCCGCAATAGAACCAGCATTCGACCGGACGAGGGCGTCCGGTCTCCAGCTTCAAGTTTCGACTCATTGTGGTTCTGTTTACTGGGTGGGTTGTGCCTGAGTCCGAATAAATTGCTCGAATACCTCGTTGGAGAGCAGCCGCCCGCGAGGCGTGAGGCGGAGCCATCCGCCATTTCGTTCGAGCAGGCCGGTTTGCTGAAGCTCCGTCAAAACACTGGAATCAATCAGCGTGCTGATTTTTGTATTGTCATCGAAGCGAACGCCCCGGTTCAAACGGAGTCCGAGAAAACATGCCTCCTCGGCGGCTTCGTCGGGAGTGATGCGTGTGATCACCGGCGGATTGTTTGCCATGTAGGCTTCGAGCGTGTCCGGGGTGGCGATGCGAATAGCGTCGAATTCCGGATCAATGGAAGGAAGCATGGAGTGGGCATCGACTCCGAAGCCGAGATAGGGCTGACGGGTCCAGTATTTCAGGTTGTGGAGGGAGTGGTAGCGCGGGAGGCCAGGACCGTGCGATGAATCCAGCCCTGCGCTTCGCTCAGGGTCAGGATAACTGCCATTGAGATTGGAATTACTGCCATGTGCCTCACGCGCGAAATTGGAAATTTCGTATTGGTGAATGCCGGCGGATTCCAGTGTTTCGCAGGCCTGGGCGTAGAAATCCGCAGTGGCATCATCGTCGGGTACGTGGTGCGCGTGGTAGCGGGTTCCTCCGGCGATCAGTTCTTTTCCGAGCCGGGAGTCTTCATCCACTTCCAAAATGTAAACGCTGGCGTGGGGAACACCGATGGCAATGGTCTCCTCCAGTGAGTAGCGCCAGCTTTCGGCAGTCTGGTGCGGAAGCCCGGCGATGAGGTCGATGCTGACGTTTTCGATACCGGCAGCACGCAGGCGTGCTATGTCGTCGAGCACGATAGCACGGGTATGGAGGCGGCCAACGCTGGCGGATTCCTTGTCCACGAAAGATTGCACGCCCAGGCTGACGCGGTTAACTCCGCAGCGCAGCAGCGATTCCAGCATCTCAGAGGTGAGCGTGCCCGGGGCACACTCGGCGGTGATTTCCGCATCGGCAGCGAGTTGGAAATGGGCGCGCACTGTGGTGAACATGCGTTCCAGTTCGGCGGGGCTGAGCACCGTCGGCGTGCCTCCACCAAGATAGATGGAATCAATGGACTGCTCGAAGCGGCCACTTGTCTGAGAGGCGGTTGCGCGGGCAGCCGCAACGTCCTCGCAGACACGATCCACATAGCGCGCATAGACGGCACGCGAAGTGACGCCCGAGGCGAAATTACAGAAGCTGCACTTGGTCCGGCAGAAGGGAACCGAGATGTAGATGCCGAGGGGCATGTATTCATTATCCGCTATTAAGGCTGGCAATTCGCATTCCGGCACTCTTTAACTGCTACCATCGGAACCTATGCGGAAGCGCGTGGTGGTGACGGGGATGGGTGTGGTGAGTCCGAACGGCATTGGCCGGGAGGCGTTCTGCCGTGCGGTGCTGGCGGGAACCAGCGGCGTGGGCCGCATTACGCGCTTCGATGCGAGCGGACTGGGCGTTCAGATTGCCGGCGAAGTTCGTGGCTTCGATGAGCGGGAATGGGTCAGCGCACAGGAGCGCAAGCACGTGTCGAGGAGTGTCCCCATGGGCATTGCGGCGGCTTCCGAAGCGCTGGAGGATGCGGGGCTGGAACCGCAGGCGATGAGTCTGGAAGCTAAACGCCGCGTAGGCGTGATTCTGGGCACAGGTGGTGGGGCACAGGATTTTTCTGAGTATCAGTACCGGCTGTGGCTGAGCGGGCGGGTGGCGGAGGCCAGCCTATTCGCGATTCCCAGCGGGACGATTGGAACCATGTCCAGTGAAATTTCAATGCGCTTCGGGTTTCGCGGACTGAGCCATGTGATTTCCACCGGATGCACTTCCTCCACGGACGCGCTGGGCTATGCCATGCGCGAAATTCGCACGGGCGGGCTGCCGGTAATGCTGGTGGGAGGAGTGGATTCGCCGATTATGGAAGGCCTGCTTCGCGGCTTCCAGATGATGCGAATTGTGACGCGTTCCTGGAACCATGCTCCGGAGAGGGGCTCGCGTCCTTTCTCCGCCGATCGTGACGGTTTTGTGCTGGCTGAGGGCGCATGGATATTTGTGCTCGAAGATGCGGAGCACGCCGCAGGGCGTGGCGCGAGTATCTACGCAGAACTGGCAGGCTACGGCTCGACCTGCGAGGCGTTCCATCGTGTTCGCCTGGAAGAGTGCGGGGAAGAGCCTGCACGGGCTATGCAGCTTGCAATGGAGGACGCGGGGATCGCTGCGCAGCAGATCGGCTATGTAAACCTGCATGGCACATCAACGCAGCTCAATGACCGCGTGGAGACTCGGGCGATGAAGCTGGCGCTGGGAGAGGAAAGGGCGCGCGCGACCCCGATGTCTGCGCTGAAATCACAGATCGGGCATCCGCAAGGGGCCTGCGGGGCGGCGGGACTGGCGGCGACTCTGATTGCCATGCGTCACGGGCAGATTCCCCCGACCATCAATGTGGAGACACCGGACGCGGAGTGCGATCTGGACTATGTTCCAGAGGCAGGGCGGAAGGCACAGATTGAGCACGCACTGTGCAATTGCATTGCCTTCGGGTCGAAAAACTCGGCGCTTGTGGTGAGAAG
>JBFXAV010000197.1:0-5635 GCA_050183935.1 Candidatus Korobacteraceae bacterium
GCGGCTCCTGCAAAATCGAGAGCAGTTCTTGTCATTCCTGCAACGCAGGGTCGGCTCGGCGGCCACCGCAGAGGACATCCTCCAGAGTGCTTTATTGCGCAGTATTGAAAGGGGCGGAACAGTGCGAGATCAGGAACGAGTTGTGCCCTGGTTTTATCGCGTATTGCGCAACGCGGTAATCGACCATTACCGCAAGGAGGGCTCCTCAGAGAAGGCGCTCGAGGAGTTTGCCAATGAACTCCAAGCACACGAATATCCCACAGAGCAGCTCGAAAATGAGATCTGCCGCTGTGTGACCGTCCTTTTGGAGAGCCTGAAGCCTGAGTACAAGGAGGCACTCACAACTGTGGACCTGGAACAAAGAAGATTAGCTGATCTCGCCAAGAATGCCGGAATCAGCGAGGGAAACGCCGCGGTCAGAATACATCGTGCACGGGAAGCCCTCCGAAAACAGCTGAGAGCCACCTGTGGGGTGTGCGCTGAACATCGCTGCGTTGATTGTACGTGCCGCTCTCGACCGGTTTGAACCGGACGAACTGTTTTGAAGAGGGCCGAGCATACTAGTTTTAGTCTTTGCGCCCCGATTTGGTCCGGCTGCTTCTCCGGCGCGGATGGGTTCGGTTTCTCTAGCTCCAGAGGCTATGCCGATATTCTAGTTACCAGCGTTATATTCACGCGGTTGCCGGATCTACATGCGTGTGAAGTCTCTGCTACAATTCGAGATGCAACGGTCGTGCGTTGCATGGATAAGCGATTTGTCCAAACTACGGTCCATAGTCGCATCCACCGTGCTGGTATTGCTCGTGAGCACCAGTGCAACCTCTGCCTGGTGTGAAGTGTCATGCCTTCCGTTCGGTGGTCATGGTGAGCACACGCCGGCTAGCACGGAGCGTGAAGACCTCCCTTCCCAGGCGAATCACACGCACAATCATGCAATCCATGCCGAAGAGCCGAGTAGCACAGGTCCAAGCTCAGCAGCAGATCAGGAAGCTTCCGCCAGCGTGGAGAGGCAAAATTCCCCCACCATTCTCAACCGAGGTTCCTCCGCGACTGGTTTATCGAGTGATTTGCGCAAGAGCTGCGAACAACCGATGGACAACGCCCTCGCGGTAGAATCTTTTTTGAAGAGTGCCTGCGGTCTGATTGCTACACCTGCAACCGCCGTTGCCCAATTGGAACTAGCTTCTTCTTTGCAATTCACAATCGTTGAGCACCGAAGTTTCCTGGAACGATCACCACAAAGTACAACTCTGCGGATCTAATCTCGTCCCGTTAGCCATCTTTGTGCAGGCGTGTGCACAAGTATGCCGCTGGCCGGGACCTCTGCGCCTTGTCCCTCCCCTGGACTAAGGTAAGTTCCGGTCCAGCGGCTCTATCGCAACGCAATCATTTTTTAAAGGATTCATATGTCTGAGCGCAGAAGATTTCTGCAACGAGTCGCCTCTCTCGGTGCCGGGTTGATTGCGGCACCGTCACTGGCTTCTAGCCAAGGTCCGGCCGGTGGCTCTGCTGCCGCACCTAACCGCCTTACAAGGAAGAGAGGGCTTCCGCCAGTTCCGGTAGAAACACCCGATGTTCCGGACTTGCCATGGCAGATGGTGAACGGAGCAAAGGAATTCCACCTGATTGCAGAGCCCGTCAGACGCGAAATCTTACCAGGCAAGATCATCGACGCCTGGGGCTTCAATGGCAGCATTCCTGGCCCCACCATTCAGGTCAATCAAGGCGACCGCGTGCGGATCGTCTTTGAGAACCGGCTCCCAGAAGCTACATCCATGCACTGGCACGGCTTTGAGATCCCAATCTCCATGGATGGTATGCCGTATATCAGCCAGAAGCCGGTAGCTCCGGGAGAGAAGTTTGTTTATGAGTTCACGCTCCATCAAGCGGGAACCTTTTTCTATCACTCCCACATGGCAATGCAAGAAATGATGGGCATGATGGGAATGTTCATCATGCACCCAGAGAAGGCGTGGGAGCCGCGTGTTGACCGTGATTTCGCGATTGTTCTACAGGAATGGGCGCTTCTGCCGAACAACACAGTTCCGAACACGGCAGGAATGGAGTTCAACTGGCTTACGTTTAACGGCAAATCTGGTCCGGCCACGACACCCCTAATAGCGAAACTTGGCGACCGCGTTCGCATTCGGCTGGCAAACATGGGCATGGATCACCATCCCATTCACGTCCACGGACACACCTTTGCTGTGACCGGCACGGAAGGGGGTCGCCAGGCAGAAGTGCTCTGGGGTCCCAAGAATACAGTGCTGGTCGGAGTTGCCGAGGCATACGACATCGAATTCGTAGCCAACAATCCAGGGGACTGGATGCTGCACTGCCACCTTCCTCACCACATGATGAACAGCATGATGGACCTCATGAGCGAACGCATGTTCGTCACGTCGGCAATGTCTCCGCGGCAGGCGAGGCAGCAAATGCAGCTCATGATGCAAGGTTCAGAACATGGAGCACATGGTGGATCGGAGATGGAGACTGCACTTGTTGCGCCCAATGCAACCTCGGTACCAGGGTTCCCACAGGATGCATTCATGGAAATGCCCATGGACGCTGCTGTCGCCAAACCGGAAACCTACGGCTTGGCCGAGAACTGGACAGCAGGGATGATGGGCATGATGACACTGGTTCGTGTGCTTCCGCCTGATCTGTACGACAAGATCATGGCGTTGAAGTTGGGCAAACAGCCTCAGCAGCAAACTCCAGCGCAGCATCAGCACGGTTAAGCCATAAGCACTTTCGAGAACAGGAGACCAGATGCAATTGAGGAGAAGTGTTGTAGTGACGGCGCTCAACGTGGCAGTTCTGATGACTGCATATACAACGGCACAGCAGCATCCTGCTGGGCACGCTGGGCACGATATGCCGACCGCGCCAGCGACAGGGCCCAAGAAGCAGAGCGAGCAACCCGGCCAGGCCAAACCACGGCAAGCCCAACCAAAGCAATCAGTGCCTGAGAGCCATGCTGACCATGGAATGCCCGCTCCGCCTGCTCGACCGGCTCAGCAGCAGACTCCCGGCAGTGCGCAGCAGCCCTCAGGTCATGCCGGGCATCAGATGCCGGATTCGCCTCCTGCACCGGCTCGGGAGCAGAGCCCACCAGGTCCACAGCAGCCATCCGGGCATGCTGGTCACGAGATACCCGCTCCTGTTGGGCAGCAGAGTGAACAGTCACCCGGCCGGTTGGAACAGGGAGCAGATCAGATCGACCTGCCGCCCCCTCCGGCTCTTGGCAGAGCGCAGGAGCGCACCAAGGGACCCGGGCTCACGCTGGAAGCTCTGCAAGAAATCGCCGTGAAGAACAACCCCACCCTCACGCAAGCCGAAGCCGAGATTCGGGCCGCACAAGGTCGGGCATTACAGGTTGGCCTGTACCCGAATCCGGTTCTGGGCTACACCGGCGACGAAATTCGCGGTGGAGCATTCCGTGGGGGAATACATGGCGCGTTCATACAGCAAACCATTGTGCTTGGAGGCAAGCTTGGGCTGAGCCGCAGAGTGGCTGAACAGGAGGTCCGGCTGGCGGAAATCGAGCGGGACGAACAGCGCCTCCGCGTCACGAACGCCGTTCGGCTTGCTTATTACCAGGTGCTCGCTACGCAAGAACGTCTTGAGACGGAAAAGGCGTTCGTACAGTTGTCTGCCGACGCGGTCGAGACGTCCTACCAGTTCCGTAGAGTGGGACAGTTCGATCAGACCGAGGCCTTGCAGGCTGAGATTGAACTCGAGGCGGCGGAAGTGGCCGTCATCGAGCAGGAGAACGAGTTGCGCCAGCGCTGGATGCAACTAGCGGCAGTTGTGGGCGATCCCAATCTTCCGTTCGCAACGCTTCGTGGGCGTCTGGATGAGAACTTGCCCGAACTGAGTCGCGAGCAAGTGATAGAAGCCTTCATGGCTAGCCCCGCGGTTCGAATCGCACGCGCTTTCGAGGTGAGAGCCGAGGCAACGATCGCGAGGGAACGTCGTGAGCCAGTTCCCGACTTGCAAATCCGCGCTGCAACCCACTATAACCGGGAGCTGCGTGAGCCAGTGGTCGGATCTACCGGCGTGGACAGCGCCCTTGAGATCGGGATCCAGATTCCGTTGTTCAATCGCAACCAGGGCGCTGTGCAGGCCGCACGGGCAGACTTGGAACGGGCGCAACAAGAGACCCGCCGTGTTCAGCTTCGGTTGCGTGCGGGGGCATCAACTGTCCTTCAGCAGTACGAAAGCACCCGTGCTGCGGTGGAGAGGTATCGCGAACGCATGATTCCTCGCGCTCAGCGCGCATATGGAGCGATGGTGCAGCGCTGGGGGCAAATGGCCGCTTCGTATCCCCAGCTCCTCATGTCTCAGCGTACCTTGTTCGCACTTCAGCGAAACTACATCACTGCCCTGGAAAATTTGTGGACAACCTCGATCGGACTTCAAGGCCTGCTGTTGACCGATGGCTTGGAAGCGCCCGCACGTCCCGGTGAGGTGGACCTGCCGATGAGTGGAATCAGTGTCCCGAATTCGATGGAAACCCGGCAAATGGAGTCGCTGCGATGAGCCGCACCAAGCTCATCGTCTCAGTGGTCTTGCTGACTATGGTCGCTGGTGGGATCGCGTTTTGGGTCTTCCTGCGGCGCGGTTTCAGCGCACACGATGAGCCCTCGGCAATCGAAGTTCTTCTGGCTCGAACTACGCGCCGGCTGGCGACCCCCGGTTGGGCGGCAGAGTTGACCAATTCCCAGCCACCTATGGCAGCGAACATGCGAGAAGGACTGGAGCACTTTGCCGATCACTGTGCCATCTGTCACGCGAATAACGGAAGTGGAGACACGGATTTCGGGCGCAACATGTATCCCAAGACTCCTGACTTGCGGCGGTCCCAGACCCAGCAGCTCACAGATGGGGAGATCTACTACATCATCGAGAATGGCGTGCGACTGACGGGTATGCCTGCATTTGGCGAGGGGAAGCGCCGGGACAATGTCGCAAGCTGGAATCTGGTGCTCTTCATCCGTCACCTTCCCGAGCTCACCCCCTCTGAACAAGCTGCGATGGAGCGCTTGAATCCCAAAACACTTTCAGAGTGGCAGCAGTTGCAAGAGGCAGAGAATTTCCTGGGGGGCGCTGAGCAGGGCCCCTCATCAGAAACTGAACCACACCAACACTAAGGAGAAGGACAATGCGTACTGTTTCTGCGGTTGTACTCGCAACGTTGCTGGCGGTTATGTCTTATGCACATGGGGGCAGCAAGCACATTATGGGCACGGTGAAGGAGATCAGAAGTGACACCATCGCTGTGCAAACGAGGGAAAGCAAGATGGTGACGGTCACTTTCGATGCGCAAACCAAGTTTCAGAAGAGTGGAGTAGCCGCTGACGTGAAACAGCTCAAGGTCGGAGAACGCGTCGTCATCGATGTTCCTGAGCAAGGAGATGCCAAAGCGACGAGAATTCAATTTGGCGCTCCGCCCAAGCCTGCCCCACACGCCGGCCACGGTAATGAACATCGAGAATAGGAAACGTTTGATTCGTATTCGTCGTGGGATCGGTGGATCAGATGAGCTTACAACCTCAAGGAGGAACTTATGGAAGCTGGTTTTGTGACGCGCCGTGAAAGGCAGGTCATGACGATGTGGTGTTTTGGTCTG
>JBFXAV010000198.1:0-5585 GCA_050183935.1 Candidatus Korobacteraceae bacterium
TCATTCAGGAGCTTGTGGTTGAGTTCGATTTTTTGGAGTTGAGTTCTAAGCGAACCGATGATGTTGAAAAGCTTTATCTGCTGGCGAAGGAAGGTTTTCAGAAATCTGCCCTTGGTGACTTTGACGCACAGAGGCAGATACTCAATCGTTTTTGCATCGCGGCGGTGGTTCTTGGCGATTCTGTTGTGGACACGATTCGCCGAGAACTACGAAAGCTCTCTAGGGAGGTAAAAGTAAGTTCAGAGCAGATATATTCAATCCTCGCGCACGAGGTGCTTAAGAGAGACGTTCTGGAGGGCGCGAAGGCCGAAGACGCTAAGAAGCGAGTAACAAGGGCAACGAACCGTGCTCTAAAGGCGAGAGCTGCATCGGCAGGAGCATCAGCGGATACCCCGAACGCCGAAACCGATACTGCAAAGGCTGAAGGGGATACTGCTTAGATCGCAGTTGGTAGGGAATGGTATCTCGTCTGAGGAGACACCTTCATTTTTGAAAATATGAGTGCACAATAGCAGGGAAGGGGTACCCTTTCCATGATGAGACTCCTTGCCGCCATCCTCTTGTTCACTTTGGCCGCCTGTAACCGCACCCCTGCCGATCCTCCGGCCGACCCGGCCTATCGTGCCGAGGTTGAAGCCTGGCAGAAGCGCCACACCGAGGGCATGAAGCGCGACTGGGGAACGCTCGCAGGACTCTTCTGGCTGGCGGAGGGGGAGAACCCGTTCGGCAGCGACCCCGGCAATCACATTGTCCTGCCCAAGAAAGCTCCAGCCAAAGCCGGAGTGTTCACGTTGGGCGGCAGCACTGTCACCGCCAAACTCCTGCCGGGCCCGAACTTCACTCTCGACGGTAAGCCGGTAAAAGAAGCCACTCTCAAGCCGGACACGGCCGAAAAGCCCGATGTGCTCGAACTGGGAACCCTCAGTGTGACCGTACTCGACCGGGAAGGCCGTTACGGCATCCGCGTGCGCGATACCGATGGGCCGGAGGTCGCAAAGTTCCAGGACCTGAAATATTTCCCCATTCAGGAACGCTACCGTGTTCGCGGGCGTCTGGTGCGCAGCCCCGAGCCTATGAAGATCACCGTGCCTGCCGAGAACATGAAGACGCAAACGCTCGATGTTCCCGGCTATGTGGAGTTCACCTTGCTGGGCCGCGACCTGCGTCTCTATCCCAGCCTTGTCGGCAAACGTCTGTTCTTCATTTTTAAGGACGAAACCAGCAAGACCAAGCTAACGTATCCCGCCGCGCGTTATATGTACTCCGACCTCGGGCAGAATGATGAAGTCGTGGTGGACTTCAACCAGTCGTATAGTCCTCCCTGCGCGTTCACTCCGTATGCCACCTGCCCACTGGCCCCGGAGCAGAACGTTCTGCCGGTGGCCATCGAGGCGGGGGAGATCTACACCCATCCTTAAAGCGCTGGTTCCGATTTCTCACAATCCAGGTAGAGCGGGCCTTCAGGCCCGCGTTGCCGCGGCGTGCATGGGTCGCGGGGATGCAGCCGTAAACCAATGGGCTGCATCCCCGGAAAAGTCTGAGAGAGCCGCTGGACGCGCGCTGAAGCGCCGCTCTACCAACTCATGGTGAGAATTCGGGTTAGCTCAAGCAATTGAGTGTACTTCAAACGTATTGACTCGTTGTGCAACTCCGGGTATCGTTTAGCAAGCTTTGGCTTTATCCCCGCCTACTCCTCTTCCCACGCGAAGTTCACGCTAAGACCATGCCACGGTATACCTGTGCACAATTGCTGCAATGCGTGTGCAATATGCGGTAGGTATCGGGGAGTAGGCCCTATATATAGGGTTTATTCTCCTTGACCCTGGCCAAAATGATGGCTACAGTAGCCGGAACATGAGGTACGCGAGCCCTTTGGGCGGGCGTCTGACCTCGCTTTCCAGCCGAATTGCCAGCCAGCTTCGTCATAGAGGGGAAAAGACCGCCTGCCGAAGCCGGTGCGGAAGGAGTCCACGTTGCTCAAACTCAAGAAGCTTCAGATCCTCGGGTTCAAGTCATTTTGCGATCGCACGGAACTCAAGTTCCACGGTGAGGGTATTGCCGCCATTGTTGGGCCGAATGGCTGCGGAAAGTCCAACATCTCGGATGCCATTGCCTGGGTGCTGGGAGAGCAGTCCGCCAAGACCCTGCGCGGCGCCCGCATGGAAGACGTGATCTTTGCCGGCACCCGCGAACGCAAGCCTACCGGTATGGCCGAGGTCACCCTCACCTTGGTCGATCCCGAGGTTTACGAGGGCACGCTGGCGGCAGAACCGGAGATTGAGATCAGCGACGCCGCACCAGCCTCCGCCAATGCTTCCGATGATGACTGGGACGAGGCCGGGCTGCGTGATGATGCCGCGAAAGAGACCGAGGAGTACCTGAAGGAAGTCCAGCCCGGCCAGCGTACCGAGGTGGAAGCCATCGCCGCAGCCGCGAATGGAGTAACTGCACCGGAAACCCAGGCCACGCCCGAAGCCGCTCTCGACGGAGCGCAGGATCCCGCCGCTCTCAGCGACTCCGAATCCGCCGCTGAAGCTGTATCTGCCGCTGAGGAGATCAGCGCTTCTGTAGTGGACGCCTCCGCTTCCGAGACACAACGCAACGGCGTAGTGCTCAGGATTCGTCGCCGCAAGTTCAAGCCCGCGTTCAAAAAAGGCGAGATCGCGGTTACGCGCCGCCTGTTCCGCTCCGGAGACAGCGAGTACCTGCTGAACGGCAAACTCTGCCGCCTGCGCGATATTCAGGACATCTTTATGGGAACCGGCCTGGGGCCGGAGTCCTACGCCATCATCGAGCAGGGAAGAATCGGGCAAATCCTTTCCAGTAAGCCGACCGACCGGCGCGCCATCATTGAAGAGGCGGCGGGCATCACTCGCTTCAAAACCCGCAAGCGCCTGGCCGAAGCCCGGCTTGAGGAAGCCAAGCTCAACCTGTCGCGCGTCAATGACATCTTCGACGAAGTCACGCGCCAGATGAACTCCCTGAAGCGCCAGGCCGCGAAAGCCGAGCGCTTTGCAAAACTGCGCGATGAAATGCGCGCCAAGCTACGCGTGGTGCTGGCCAGCAAGTTTGCTCAGCTTCAGGAAGAGCGCTCCACGCTGAATCAGGGCCTGGAGCAACTCGCGGAAGAGCTGCGCACGCGCGGGGAAGCCATCCGTGCCCTCGATGCTGAGCACGGCGAACGCACGCAGCGTGGTTATGCTATCGAGAGCGATTCGCGGCAGAACCGCGAGCAGATTGCAACCTTCACTCGTGATGCCGACCGCACTATGCAGCGCCAACGGACGAACGAAGAGCGTTGCGCCGAATTGGCAATCCGTTCGGAAGCTGCTGCCATGGAACTTGCACAGGCCGAGCAACGCCTGGAGTCCCTGGCTGCCGAGCGAGAGCAGAACCAGCAGGTGGTTGCCAACGCCACCACGGAAGTCGAAGGCGCGCGCCAGCAGGTTTCCGAGAAACAGATGCAGGCGCAAGCGGCGGCAAACGCGCTCGCCCAGGTAGAGGTTGAACAGGAGCGCCGGCGGGTTGCGATTCTGGAAGCTCTCTCCGGGGAATCCGCGATTCACAACCGCCTTACGCGGGCACAGGAGCACATCAGCGGACTGGAGCGGGAACTTGCGCGTTTGAACGCGGAGATTGCCACCGGAACCGCACAGGTGGAAGCCTTTGGCGGACAACGCGGGCAAATCACCTTTGAGTTTGAGTCCGCCTCCGGCAAGGCAACCGCGCTCGCGGCACAGATTGACGACACGCGCAGCCAGATTGAGCGCAAGCGTGCCGAAGAAACCGAGGGCAAGCGCCGCCTCGATGGTTTGCGCGCGGAATACGCCACTGCCCTTGGCCGCAGAAGTTCGCTGGAATCCGTCATCGCCGAGCATGGCTACTCTACAGAGTCCGTGCGCAAGCTGCTGCAGTCTGGAGTGATGCAAAGCGGCCATGCGCCTGCCGGCGTGCTGGCGGACTTCCTGGAAGTGGATGACAGGTACGAGCATGTGGTGGATGACTTCTTGCGGGACGAGCTGAACTATGTGGTCGTGAAGTCCTGGGACGCAGCCGATCACGGGCTGCAATTGCTGCGTACCGGAGTGGATGGACGCGCTACCTTCCTGGTTCATCCTAACGATTCCCAAGCGCGCTTCTCTTTCCTTCCCGGGGAGGCGGACGCGCAGCTTGCTCAGGAGACCGGCAGCAATGCCAGGTATGGCGTGGTGCCGCTTAAGAATTGCATCCGCGTGCTGAATGGATTCGGCAAATCGTTGGAAGTGGTTCTCCCGAAGCTGCGCGATGGCTACATTGTGCCCGAGCCAGCGGCGGCTCGCGAGCTGGCGCTGAGTAATCCGGACGCCTTCTTCCTTTCCCAGTCGGGCGAGTGCTTCCACAACGTAACCGTCACCGGCGGCAAGCAGCGCAGCGAAGGTCCGCTTTCGTTGAAGCGCGAACTACGCGATGTATTGCGTCAGCTCTCCGAGATTGAATCTGCCATGCAGCAGGAAGAACTGCGAGTGGCGGCGCTGGGGCGCGAAATCTTCGAATTGGTGAAGCTGCTGGACCGGCTGGAGGCCGACCGCCGCGAAGCCGACCGGCAGGCCCTCACCACGGGGCATAACCTGCGTCAGTTGGATGCGGAGATGGCGCGGATCAGCGAACGTGTGGCGGTAAGCGAAAGGGAAGTCCGTAACATCGGCGCGGAGCGTGCATCCACAGAATCGCAGATTAGCGAAGCACAGGCTGAACTGGGCTTGCGGGAACAGAGCCGCCGCGAACTGGAAAGCGCCGCTGCCGCTGCCCATGAGAGCCTGGCGGAACTCCGTACAACGCGTGACGCGGCAGTGCAGGCAGTCTCCGAGGCGCGGGCAACCCTGGCCGCCCTGGAAGAGCGCCAGCGTTCGGCTGCGGCCACGCTCTCGAGCATGGACGCTCAGATCACGGAGCTGGCTGGGCGCACTGAGGTACTGCGGGGACAACAGCAGTCCGCCGTGGCCGAAAAGGCACAGCGCGAGGCGGAGAACGTCCAGCTAGCCGAACAGCTTGTGCTGCTGACCACTCAGCGCGAAGCCGCTGAAGTACGCGAAGCCGAGTTGCAGCAGGAATCATCCGCCATTCGCAGCCGTCTGGCGGAACTCGACGAGGAATTGCGCGCCGCGCGCCAGGCCCTGGATGTTGCTCGGGACCGCCGCGGAGAGCTGGCGGCACATTTGGCCAAGCTCGATTCTGACGAGCAGTACATGGCGGAGTCCGCGATGAACGACCTCGGGGTCACACGCGAGGCACTGCTGGAAGACACGACGCTTTCACGCATAAGCGGTGAAGTGCTCTCGCAGGAGGACGCCGCATATCGCGAGATGCGCACCCGCCTGGATGCCATGGGTCCGGTGAACATGATGGCCCTGGAGGAGTACCAGGAAGCCGCGCAACGGCACGACTTCCTCGAAACCCAGCGCAAGGACCTGCTGGACTCCATCGCCAATACGCAGAATGCTATCCGCGAAATCGAAACTGTCTCGCGGCAGAAATTCCAGGAGGCGTTCGAGCGCATCAACGAGAACTTCCAGCTTACCTTCAAGAAGCTGTTCGGCGGCGGGCAG
>JBFXAV010000199.1:0-5581 GCA_050183935.1 Candidatus Korobacteraceae bacterium
CTACCGCACCGTGCGCAACCCCAAGGCGCCCGGAGGCGCGGAGTTTGTTCCGCACCTTATTCACAACCGCTCGGGCATGGGCTCGCACGTGGCGCTCGTGGACTTGAACAAGGATGGGATGCTCGACATCATTACCGCAACCCGCCGCGGCACTTTCATCTTCTGGAATCAATGGAAGAAGACCTCAAGCCAGGCGGCGCGTTAAGAAGTATGTCATTCTGAGCGAAGCGAAGAATCTATGAAGTCCGTTGCGGAACAAGATTCTTTGCTCAACAATGCTTGCTGTTTTTATTGGGTCGTATGACCGTCGCCTACACGGAACCTCTCGCATTGTCATTCCGTTATATCGAGGAAGACTACGTGCGAGCGGTGCGTGCGCACTACGCCTCCAGGCTTCGATTGCCGCTCGATATCGCAGTAATCGTGGGAGCAGCCGCTCTCGGCGCCTATGACATGCGAAACGGTGTTAGCTGGTTTGGTATCGCGATGCTTTCCTTCTCGGGAATTCTTGCGCTCCTGCTAGTTACCGCGTTTTTAATACTGCCGCATTATTTCTTTCGCACTCAGCCGAAATTCCGAGACGAGTACACACTGGCCTTCTCGTCCGAGGGAGTTTGCTTCAAAACGATTCACATCGATTCCAATCTCGAATGGAGTTTGTACACACACGTTCTAATTGATGCGCACTCCTATATTTTGTACTACGGTTCACATGAATTTTCGGTTATCCCAAAGCGCGTGTTTCAAAATGATGTGCAGCGAAAAGGATTTGAACAGCTACTGACGGAAAACATCCCGCAAACGACTGACAAAACCAAGGCCGTGAGCACCTAAGCTTCCCATGGCTTCCCTGTTTTCTTCCACGGGCGATCTGCAACTCGGAATGCGCCTTCTCGCCACAACCCTCGACCCTTTTCAGCAGGACATGGAATGGTTCGAGTGCGAACTGTTTGTGGAAGGCGGCAGCCACGCGGTTGAGGCCTCATCCGAAGCTTCGGTAAAGACCGCCGTACGGGGGCGGCTGAATCGCCAGGAGTTCAATCAGCTAGTGGCAGGCTTGGATGAACTTCTGGCCAGCAGCCGTCCCCTGCGCTTTGAGCCTGCCGACCTGAAATTTTATTTCGAGTGGTCACATGAGACTCCTTCCGTATTCCTGATCATCACGTGGTTCGATCTGGCTTTGTCCGCACGCAGCCTGGAGCAACGGTTCCCGGTGGCACACGTTGGCTATCGTTTCCTCGCAGACCGAAGCTCGTTGCGAAGCTTTCGGGAGCAATTGGAAGGCGAGTTTCATCGCCATGACCGGCCGGCCACGGTCGTATAGGCAGGTCTAGCCGAAACCAATCGGGCTAGATGCTGAGCACGGCGCACGGCGAGCGGCGAATGATTGCATAGGCGTTCGCCCGAAGGCGTCCAAGACCGGACGCAATCGCTCCGCGGCCAATCACCACTAGATCGGCGTGCACCCGCTTCGCAGTTTCTGAAACGACTTTGTCAGGATCGCCCGCCTCTACGATCAGCTCCGCTCCGCCTCCAACGTCGTCGGCGAGCTTGCGCAGCTGCTCTCGCGCCATGCGGGTCATCTCAAGGCGCCAGCTTTCATCGAAGAAGTCCGCAGCCTCAAAGCCCAGGTGGGGGGTAGCGTAGACCAGCGTCACACGCGCGCCGAAGTGCTTAGCGAGGCCCAATGCGGCGGAAAGCACGGCATGACTATGCGGGCCGAAGTCGACTGCACAGACCAGGTGCTTCAATTCAAAAGGCCCTGTCGGACTTTCCAAATGCACGCCGGTCCAAACCGGGCATTCAGTGTCATGCAAAACCTTGGAGACAACGGAACCGAGGAGAAAACGGCGGATGGATCCCTTGCCGCTCGTGGGCATCACCACCAGGTCGGCCCGTTCGGATTTTGTCAGATTAACGATTTCGGTGCTGGGGTCGCCCTCAACCAGCAGGCGCTCCAGATTGACCCCTGGATGCAGTTTTGGAGGGATATTTTCCAGTTCCTCCCGAACTCGCTTCGCCCGCTCCGAGCCGATCTCTCCCTGGCGCTCGCGCACGGGTTCCACCATGGAATATTCATACTCAAGCGGGGGCAGAACGTGAACGATTTTGAGTTCCGCACCCAGTTGCGCTGCCATGCTGCTGGCATATTCCGCAGCCGCGACGGAGCGGGCGGAAAAATCTACGGGGACCAAGATCCTGCGAATTGGAAACATGCTTTCTCCGGGCTAGTGGTCGTGGCCAGCGGCCAGCACAGGACGCCTGCGCCGCGCGGTGTTCTCCGGGGCCATAAAGTGATTTCGGCTCTGGTATTTGTCCATCAGCCCATCCCACTCCAGCACAACCGGGGAACCTTTTTCCGTGCGTTGTTTTTCCCAATTGGCAATCGCATCCAGACAGGCGTGGTCTATGTAGTCCAGCTTCTGGAAGTGAATGTGAGTCTCCACTCCCTGCGGAACCTGATCCAGCGCATCCGCGAGCGTTGGCAGGCGTACGAACGTGGCAGCGCCACTCAGGTGGATGTCCACGCGCTGGCCAGAAGGATCCTTGCGGACCTCTACGCCCATGCGTGTCAGAGCGTAAACCACCTTCACCAGCGAAAGCGCCAGTCCGGCGATGATGCCCGTCAGCAGATCAACCGTAACCACCGTTGTGAGCGTTACTGCGTAAATGATTACCGGCATGCCGCCGTATTGGAGCAGTCGCTTCACGTTCTGAGGGTTCACCAGTTTGTATCCGGTGTACACCAGGATCGCCGCCAAAGCTGAGGTTGGTACCAATCGCAACACGAACGGCAGAGCCGCGACCAGGATCAGCAGCCAGCCCCCGTGCATCATGGTCGAAAGCCGAGTGCGTGCTCCGGCGGCAACATTGGTGGCGCTGCGCACGATCACGCCCGTCATCGGCAGCGCTCCCACCATGCCGCAGATGGTATTGCCCACGCCCTGAGACATCAGTTCCTTGTTGTACTTGGTGCGTGGACCATCGTGCATCTGGTCCACGGCAGTCGCCGACAGCAGGGTTTCCGCGCTGGCCACGAATGCCATGGCAAGCGCCGCAAATAGAATGGTCGGATTCAGCGCCCCCGAAAGTGTTTCCAGGTTAATTACCTGAATCGATCCCAGCAGATTGTTTGGGATGTCCACGTAACGGATTGGAAGCTTGGCCACCGCTGCGATCGTGGTCGCAACCAGAACTCCCACCAGCGCTCCCGGAATCCACTTCACCTTCGCGGGTGCAAACTTGTTCCACACGATCAGCATGACGATGGTCGTGAGACCGACTAGTGCGGCCAGGTGATGCGTACTGCCGTCCAGCGGAAAAACGCCCTTGTAAAGCGATTCGGGGATGGAGATCAAGTTTTGCAGGCCACTCGGCCGCGGCTGGTCATCCACCATGACGTGGAACTGCGCCGCCAGAATCAGCACGCCGATACCGGCCAGCATCCCGTAAATGACGGATGGCGAAATGGCGCGGAAGACCTGGCCCAGCCGTAGTCCCCCGGCGATCAATTGAGTAATACCTGCCAGAACCACAATGGGGCCCAGCATGGCGATGCCGTGCTCCTGGATTAGTTGGTAGTTAATGACCGCCAGCCCCGCGGCGGGACCGCTTACCTGCAACGGGCAGCCAGAGAGGCTTCCCACCACAATGCCGCCCACAATGCCGGTAATCAGGCCGGCAGCCGGAGGTGCTCCCGAGGCGATGGCGATTCCCATGCACAGGGGAAGGGCGACCAGAAAGACCACGATCGAGGCAAGGAAATCCTGTTTGAAGGTTCCTTCCTGTTCAGTTTTCATATTGCTAGCTCCTGCGACTCAACCCGCTGCAAAAGCGGGGCTTGCTCCCGGGAAGGTGCCCAGGAAATAAGGGCATTCTCGTAAACTTGTTATCTCGTATCTATTGACGCATAGAACAAGGGCTCGGAGGGGGGAATCACAGTAATTTGTAGGCTAGACTAGTGGTAGCTAGGGGTGTCCTTTACAAGCTGTTTCGAGGGTTTCTTAACCCTCCTGCATGTGTCCTGAATTCACCCGCAGGTGCAGGTTAATCCAGGATGCGAAAGCCGCCGGGGGCCTTAGAAAAATGACTGTTTGCGCTCTCTGTCGTCTAAGTATTGCCAGCCCGGGCGGAGCGTCTCCGGGCAGGATGTATGATCTAATTCCCTTTGGTCCCACAGAGTTATGAAGGGTTACGCCAGAATCCGCCAGTCCATCGTTTCCGTCCTTGCGCTCGTGTTCGCAGGGTTCATCCTGCTGATCCTGGCGTCCGCCTATATAGGGCTCCAGGCGATGCGCTCCATAGAGGAAGGTGCGGTTCATCTCGTGGAGGAACAGCGAGCCAGCAGCAGCCTGATCGATGACATCCAGCGCCAGGAGTATGACCTGGACGCGATTTTTTATTCGCTGATCACCGGAGCGGACCGCCAAGAGCGCGAGCAGCTTCTAATAACACTGGCATCCATTGAGAAGAAGATCGAGTCGATTACCGCCGCAGGGCGCCAGACGCGGGACGCGGAGCATTGGAGCAAGGTGGAAGTTGCGATGACCGAGTTTATCGGCGAGCTGCGTCAATCATTGCAGGCGAGCCCGCAGGTCAGCCCTGCGCTGCATGCCAGCATTCTCATACCCTATCGGCAGCGAGTGAACGCCCTCGCCGACCTTGTGCGCTCAAGCTATGAAAATGCGGTGAATGCGGAAAACCTGGAGGACCGCCGTCTTCAGGAACTCATTCGCCAGTCACAGGTTCTGCTGGGCCTGGCCGTGCTCCTGGCGCTGGTGGGAGCGGTACTCACCATCCGGTTTACCACCCGTCTTTCCCACCGGCTGGAGTGGCAGGCAACGGAGCTTGCTCGGCTTTCCGCCAGTCTTCTGGAGAACCAGGAAAGCACGGCGCGGAGGTTTTCTCGCGAGCTGCACGATGAGTTTGGCCAGACGCTTAGCGCTATTGAAGCCAACATCATCGCGCTGCGCGACACCAGGAGCGACTTTGCTGCGCGCATTGAAGATTGTCTGTTACTGGTGAAGGACGCGATGGCCAACGTGCGGGAGCTTTCGCATCTTCTGCGTCCCAGCATTCTCGACGACTTTGGACTTCAGGCCAGCCTGCAATGGTTGGCGGAGCGATTCACCCAACGCAGCGGAGTGGCCATGGACTTCGATTGCCGGTTTTCCGACCGGCTTCCAGGTGAGATCGAGACGCACTTGTTTCGAATCGCACAAGAAGCGCTTACCAACATCGCGCGCCACTCGGGAGCCACCGAGGTCAAGCTTGCCCTCTTCGCCGAAAAAGAGATGGTTGTCATGACTATTTCCGACAACGGAGTTGGCATGGGCAACACACGCTCCAGCCACGGCCTGGGACTGATTGGTATGAGGGCACGCGCGCGCGGTGCTGGCGGCGAGTTGAATGTTGTCTCCACCAAAGGCGGCGGCGTAACCCTGCGAGTGCAAGTGCCGGTAGAGCCGGAACCTATTCATGAAGAAAATCCGCATCTTATTAGCCGATGATCATGCTGTAGTTCGTAAAGGTTTCCGCCTGATCCTTTCCCAGGAGCCGGATTTCGAGGTGATTGGCGAAG
>JBFXAV010000200.1:0-5556 GCA_050183935.1 Candidatus Korobacteraceae bacterium
CCTGGGGATGCAATTGCGGTTCACGCGCCTTCGCGCTCGGCGGATTTCACAGCTATTGTGCGCGAGGTGGAAATCGAGGTCGCGGCCCACGATCGCGAACGTTTTCGCTATCACATTGTCTTTGCCTGTGATGCCGCCGAGTTGCTGGCGCTGTAATTAGAACCGTAAAACTTATTCCCTCCCGATCCGCTTTCCGTGGAGGAAATCCCTTCGCTGCCGGAATCGCTCGCATCCGCCGAGGTCACGGTCATTAGTTCCACCCAGGTAACCGTGGACGCCTTTGCCGATCCTCCCGCGGGCGGCGGCTTCGAGGTTCGCTCCAGCGATGCGGGATGGGGACCGGACAATGACCGCAACCTGCTGGGCCGCTTTACCACGCAAACCTTCAACCTTGCGCGCCTCGCCCGCACGCAGACGTACTACCTGCGCGCGTTTGATGCCTCCGCGCCGCCGCGCTACTCGCCACATTCCGTCGTGTTGCACGTCAACTATCCGTTGTAGTCAAGGTCGTGAGAGCTGCCGCAGCAATTGCTGCACTGACCCGGCCTGGTGCCCTATTCATGAATGACTTCGAAAAACAGGTACTCGCTGATTTGAGCGAGTTGAAAACCAACATGCGTTGGCTGGTTGGCGATGGACAGTCGGGATTGATCCATCAGCTTTCAGAGCGCGTGAACCGCCATGAGGCCATGCTGCAGCGCGCCCGTGGCCTCACCGCAGGATTGGCCGGCATGCTCACTCTGATCCATCTGGCCATTGACTACTTGAAATGGAAGCGATGAGGCCGACATGACCAGAACTGAATTTTTGGATACCGCAACGCACGCGGCGCTTGCGGCATCGCGTTCTAGCCGTCTTCCTGCAGGTGTCACGGTGGCGCAAGCGGCGCTGGAAAGCGCCTGGGGCCGGTCGCGGCTCTCGCGTGAAGCCCACAACTACTTCGGCATCAAGGCCCACGGCTCGCATCCCTGGATTGAGCTGCCGACCACGGAAGTGGAAAAAGGTACCGCAGTTCGCGTGCGCGCCCGCTTCGCCCTCTATCGCTCCATGGAAGAGTGCTTCACGGATCGCGACCTGCTGATCCTGAAGAGTCCGCGATATCGCGCAGCCCGCGCCGCGGCGGCCAACCCAGAGGAATTTATCTGCTCGCTGGCGCTCCACTGGGCCACCGACCCGCAGTATGCAGACAAGCTTCTGCGTGTGTACCGCTCGAATAAGCTCAGCGATCTGGACACACCGGACTACTCCAGCACCGCAGCGCCTTAGAAAAGCAATACGCCCGCTCCAATCCGGATTCCTAATTTTGACTTTCAGAAGCATTCCAACAGGAGACAAGCATGAACTTTCTGGCAAAGATTCTTCGCGGCATCGCGTTTATCCCCGCTGTAGTGCAGGGAATCGAGGGACTGTTCGGCAGTAAAAGCGGCAAGGAAAAGAAGGAAGCTGCCATGTCCTTCGTAGCCTCAGCCCTCTCCATGACCGAAGCCATTTCGCAGCGCGAAATTGTCGATGAAGGAAAGTTTCGCGAAGGACTGGGAAAGATTATCGATGGCACTGTGCAGTGCCTGAACGCAAGTGTCTGGGCAAAGAGCTAACTCAGGAAAGCCCCAGATCACAAACAACAGAACGGCCGCGTGTGTACGCGGCCGTTCTGTTCAAATTTTGTTAGATTCGTTTTAGCGGCGGCCCTTTTTCTTTGCGCCGCCCTTCTTCTTTGCGCCGCCTTTTTTCTTGGCTCCAGCCTTCTTAGCACCACCCTTTTTGGCGCTCTTTTTCTTGGCGCTGCTTTTTTTGGCAGCACTCTTTTTCTTGGCGCCGCCCTTCTTGCGCGCCACAGCCCCACTCTTACGAGCGGCAGACTTCTTTGCTCCGGATTTTTTGGCTGCGGACTTCTTGCTTGCAGCTTTCTTCGCAGGAGCCTTCTTCGCCGGTGCAGGAGCAGCCACAGGCGCAGGACTCGGCATTGAGGAACCCACGCTTCCCCCCATACCAATCCCAGACTCCTCTTCCTCTTCTTCCTCTTCTTCGTAATCTTCGGTCAAGTCTTCGCCGTAGGCGCCGGCGTCGCCGTAATCGTCATCATCATCCCGAGCATAAAGAACGTCGTCAAATGCCATGTATTCCTCCTGATGCGAGTGCGCCGCCGGGCGCAAGCCCGCGACAGCCGCTGATCCGCTTACAGCAAAGGCTTAGAAACAGGCGCGGATTATAGCACAGGGATTTTCGAATCGAGACAAGGCTCAGCGGCTCTGCGCTGCGGGACGAACCACGACGACATCCCCGGGACGGATCAGTGACGTAATCTTGTTGTCACGCTGGAGCGCGGACACCGTTGTGTTGTAACGGCTGGCAATTTCGTACAGGGTTTCACCCGGACGTACGCGATGACGAATTTCTCCGGAAGCAGAGGTCTCCGCTAAGTTATTTGTGGAGCTTGACTTAGCTACTTTTCCCTGGGCTCGAGCTGCCGAAGCCACAGGACGGTAGATGCGCAGGGTACGTCCCGCCACCAAACGATTCCCCTTAATTCCGTTCCAGCTGCGCACTCGCTCCGGGGGAACCCCAAAGTCGTCCGCCACCGAGAGCACGGTATCCCCCCGCCGGACCTTGTAGCGCGTGGGAGTTTTGGAAAACGCCACCCGTTCTCTCTCCGTGGCTTTCCCCGGAGTCAGCGGAATGATCAGCCGCTGCTCGGTCCAGACGTCTTCACCAGGAAGATTATTCACTTCGCGGATGGCATCGACCGTCGTGCGGTACTGCTGCGCGATTTCGCTCAGCGTCTCGCCGGAAGCGGCCTTGTGGTATCGCCACCAAACGCGCATGTCCGGCGGAATGGATGCAATCACCTTGGTGACGCGAGCAGCAGTACCTGCTGGAACCCGGAGTTCATAGTTCCCTTCGCGCGGCGTCGTCATGCGCAAGAGACCCGGGTTCAGTTCCTGGAGCTTGCTGACCGTGGTGTCCGCGCACTCGGCTACCAGTCGCAGATCCACTGCAGAATCCAGCGGCACAAGTTCGGTTTCCTCGGGACGCTCCAGTTCCAGGAAGTCCAGCCCGTACTCTTCCGGGTTTTTGGTCATCAGGATGATGGCCAGAATGATGGGAACGTAATTCTTGGTCTCCGCGGGCAAAACCCTGCGCCGGTAAAGCTCCCAGAAGTCGGCATGCCCCGTGCGCTGCACTGCCTGCTGCACCGTGCCCGGTCCGGAGTTATACGCGGCCATTGCCAGATACCAGTCGCCAAACTGGTTGTAGAGATCGCGCAAATGACGCGCGGCCGCTCGTGTGGCCTTCTCCGGATCCTGACGCTCGTCAAGCCACCAGTTGCGCTTCAGCCCGTACTCACTGGCGCGGCTGGCAATGAACTGCCACATGCCACGGGCTCCGGCGCGGGAAAGCGCCAGCGGAATAAATCCCGATTCGGCTTGCGCAAGATAGATGAGATCCTGAGGAACACCCTCCTCCTCCAGAATTTTCAGGATCATGCCGCGATAGCGCCCGGAGCGAATCAGTGCCCGCTCCAGAGTTCCGCGCCCGCGGGTGGAATAGAAGCTGATAAAGCTGGCTACCTCGTCGGTAACCATCAGGGGAAGATCAGAGCTGGTGACCCGCACTGTGTGCTCGGCCTGCGCCCGGACGGTGGGATCCACGGGAAAAGTGACGGTACTGGCTTCGTCGATGGGCGCCGGCTCGGAGCGCTGCTCGGTAAAACCGTCTCCGGCCTTCAGTGAGGCGATCTCCAGCGCCTGTACCTGCTCCACTACTTTTTCGAACTCTCGAAGCAGCCGGTCGTCTTTTCGAAGCTCGAATTCGGAATTCAGCAGGAGATTAAAGGCGCGATCAAACGATGTCCGGGCGGCATCCACATGGCCCGCGGCGTAGCTGGCCTTTCCGCTCTGATATGCCTCTTCTACCTGCGCAATGAGAGCTTCTACATGATCGATCTGAGGAGGAGGCGGAAGCTCTTCTCTGGCCGGCGGAGCGGCAGCTAATTCCGGCGCGGTGGCCTGCGACGGAGGAGATGCACCGCCGGACTTCTTTCCACCGCTGCTGCTGCACGCGGCAAGAGCGAAGATCAAGCTGCCAATGATGAACCAACTGAAGCAGTTTCGGCGCATGGCCCCCCAAAAGGCGTGCCGTTTCGTGGGGTCCACGCTCAGGCAGACTCCCAGACCTTAGAAATCCTACTTGCCTCTTTCCAGCCGGTCAATTGGGATTGCCGCAAACATGCGGCCGACGGTCCGTGGCCCTTCGATGCTCCTTGCCTGGTTCTTTCGACAATTCCAGCTTGGAAGTTCGATGCCGGGTCTAAGTGGCAGCGTTGCCGCAATTTCTGCCGAAGTTCCTCTTTTCGCAAGGCACGGCAACCATCGTTCCTCAAAGCTGCTCTGACTTAATGGTTCGTCTTAATCCTTGGTCCCCCTAAAAACTCCGGAGTGACTTCAATCATGTTCCCCATGCGCCTGCTGCTTCGAAGACTTCTTGCGTCTGCCCTGATGGTTGTGGCCTTGGCTTTTGCTGCGGGCTGTGCCGGAACGTCTGCGCCCATCAACCCTGACCCTGCTGCCCCAACGGCCACTTTATCGGCAACCCCCACCAGCGTCACTGCTGGAGGCGCCGTTACGCTAACCTGGTCCACCAGCAATGCAAACTCGGTCACTATCGATCAGGGGATCGGTACGGTCCTGGCTTCTGGACAAAGAATTGTTTCACCTGCCTCCACCACAATCTACACGCTGACCGCTTCCGGGGCAGGCGGAAACACCACGGCCACGACCACCGTAACGGTCACGTCCACACCTCAGCCGACAGCGCCTACAGTCACGTCATTTGCAGCGATGCCCGCAAGCGTTTCTCCGGGCCAAACCGCCAAACTTACCTGGACCACCGCCAATGCCACCACGGTAACCATCGACCAGGGCATCGGCAGCAAGCCCCCATCCGGTGAGATCGATGTAACACCAACCTCTACTACCACGTACACCCTGGTAGCCAACGGAACCAACGGACAGAGTTCGCCCGCCACAGCGACCGTCACCGTGAGCACCGGCAGTGGACTTTCCAGGATCAACCACATCCTCCTGTTTCAACAGGAGAACCGCTCGTTCGATCAATACTTTGGCAAGCTGGATGACTACCGGGTGCGCGAGTTCAGTCTGCCTAAGGGACAGGTGGACGGCATTCCGGACAACGCCTCCAATCCGCTCTTTGAGGTAAATCAGGATGGAAGCCGCAAGGAAGTGGGGACCGTAAAGCCTTACCATCTTCGCACTGCCTGTGTGGACAATACCTCTCCCGCGTGGAATGAAGCCTACACACAGCGCTGGCGCAACCGTCCGGCATGCGCGCCGGGATCATGCGACCCTCTCGATCCGGCCCCCCCCATGGATGGTTTCACGTTCACTGCAACGGGGTATGCCTACAAGAACATCGAATGGGACATCAACGGCGTGCGCGCGATGGGATACTACACGGAGCAGGACCTTCCGTACTACTACTTCATGGCAACGCAGTTTGCTACTTCCAATCGCTGGTTCTCGCCGGTGCTCACCCGCA
>JBFXAV010000201.1:0-5545 GCA_050183935.1 Candidatus Korobacteraceae bacterium
AGGCAATCACGGCGGGGATGGCCACGAACAGGCCCGCGGCGGTGGCAATCAGCGCCTCGGAAATACCGGGAGCTACTGCGCGGATCGTGGCCGCGCCTTCTGTCCCCAAACCGTGAAAGGCGCCGATAATGCCCCACACCGTGCCAAACAGGCCGATAAACGGAGTCACCGCGCCGCACGTCGCCAGCCAGGGAAGCCGGTATTCCAGCCGGGTCAGCTCCTCCGCCGACGCGATCTGCATGGCCCGCTGCACCGCCACTGGGTTGCGACCAGCGCCCTGGCGGCGAAGCTCCTCGTACCCAGCCTCGAAAACAGGAACCAGCGGACTAGGCTTGAACTGCTCGGCAATTCCGGCAATATCCTGGAAACGTTGCGCCCGGCGAAAGGCCCGCATGAATTTGCCGCTCTGCCCCTGAGCCCGGCGAAACAAGCGAGCACGCGAAATAATGATGGCCCACGAAAAGACGCTGGAGAGCAGCAAGACCAGCAGGACAACCTTGGCTACCGGTCCGCTCTGCCCAACCAGGCTTACAATCTCATCGCCAACGGCATAAGCGAATAAGTACAAATTTGGCATCGGGTAACGGTACTTCCCCCTCTGGCTACGTCTCTTGATTATAGACTAGCTTGAGGCCCCTTCCGAGCAGGCGAACACCTGATGTCAACAGGCGAGGGACGTTTGTAATTTGAAATTTGCAACGCTTAGAAATTTCAAATTCCGTTGATCTCTGTAAATTACAAAATTCCCCATGACAAATCCTGCTACACTGCCCGAAATCCTCCCGGAATACCTCTGTGCTGCTGGAACTGCGCGTTGAAAATTACGCCATCGTCGACCACCTGGTGGTCGAGTTCGCTCCTGGGCTGAACCTGCTTACAGGGGAGACAGGCGCCGGCAAATCCATTCTGATAGATGCCTTGGCTCTGCTGCTGGGCGAAAAAGCCAGTCCGGAAGTAGTGCGCCACGGCGCGGAAAAAGCGGTGCTCTCGGCGGTCTTTCGCCCCGAGAGCGATGCCCCGGAAGCCGTTCTGGAAGCCAATGGAATCGACGCCGCTGACGAACTCATCCTGCGCCGCGAGATCACCCTCGGAGGCCGAGGCCGCGTCTTTGTCAACAACCAGCCCGCCACGGTTGCTGTTCTGAAGCAGCTTGCGCAGCATCTGGGCGTAATTCACGCCCAGAACGAGTCGCTGCTTTCCTTCGATGCCGCCGCCCGGCTCGAACTTCTGGATTCCGCCGCCGGATCAGATCTAGCGCCCGTTACCGAACGCTTCCATCTCTGGAAGTCGCTGCGTGAGCGCATTGCCGCCCTGGAGCACGACGAACAGGACCGGCTTCGCATGGTGGACCTGTGGAGCTTCCAGAAGAAAGAGATCGACTCCGCCCGCCTGCAGCCCGGCGAGGATGAGGCTCTGGAAGCAGAAAAGCGCGTGCTGGCCAACTCCGAAAAAATTTACAACCTGGCCAGTGCCGCCTTCGATTTACTCTACGAAGGGGAAACTTCCGCTGCAACCGCCTTGCGTGCCGCCGCGCGTAACCTCCAGGAACTGGCTCGCTACGAGCCTCGATGGGAGGAGCAGGCAGCGGCTCTCGAATCCGCCCGTATCACTGCCGAGGACACGGGCATCGCCCTTCGCGACTACGCTGCTGACGTCAATGCATCACCCGAGCGCCTTGCCGAAATCGAAGACCGTCTGGCCGCGCTCGACCGGCTGAAACGCAAGTACGGCAAGACCCTGACAGAGGTCATGGCCTACGGCGAGGAAGTCACTCGCAAGCTGCACGAGATCGAAAATAAAGATGAGGTTTTAAAGGACCTGCGACGTGAGCTGTCTGTAGCAGCCAAGTCCTATCTCGACGCTGCCGCCGAATTTTCACGGCAGCGCCAGGCCGCCGCCCGCAAGCTGGAGAAGCAAGTCGAGCAGCAGGTGAACGATCTCGCCATGAAGGCCCGTTTCCGCATCGACATCACCGGAACTGAAGACCAAGCCGCCTGGACGGCAACCGGCTTTGACAGCGTTAGCTACCTCATCTCCGCCAACCCCGGCGAACCCCTTGGCCTGGTGGAGAAAATTGCCTCCGGCGGCGAGCTCTCGCGCGTGATGCTGGCTCTCAAGCTGGCTGTGCGAAAGTGCGGGGCTGTGACTTCGACAGCCAAGTCCCGCAAAGGCCAATCCGTCACCCTGATTTTCGACGAGATTGACACCGGCATTGGAGGCCGCGCTGCCGAGGCCGTCGGCCGCAAGCTCAAGACGCTGGCCGAATCGGCCCAGGTGTTGTGCGTCACCCACCTGCCCCAGATCGCAGCCTTTGCCGATCACCACTATGTAATCGAAAAGACGGAATCCGCCCGCCGCACCCATACCAACATCCGCCGT
This sequence comes from Candidatus Korobacteraceae bacterium, assembly GCA_050183935.1. Taxonomy (GTDB): domain Bacteria; phylum Acidobacteriota; class Terriglobia; order Terriglobales; family Acidobacteriaceae; genus DASZRZ01. The sequence continues at coordinate 2,380 of JBFXAV010000201.1, forward strand.
CTCGACACACGCGAGCGTACCCAGGAGGTCGCCCGTATGCTGAGTGGCGCCGAACTTACAGACACCTCTTTAAAGCACGCTGAGCAGATGCTGAAAACCAACGCCTGAGGGCGCAATTCCCGCCCTCCGTCCACCCCGCGATTCCCCCCAATCCCTGCTAATTCCCTCACCTTCTGGCCTTTACATTGACGCCTAGCCGCGCCCTCCGCTACCTTTGCATGTGTAGAAGTGTCCCTGCCCGGCAGCGGGCAGGGCGCTAATCTCAGGAGCCGAATGACCGCCGCCGAAGCCAAGACTCTGCTCTTACTCAAGCCACGGGGATTCTGCGCGGGAGTGGTACGCGCCATCGACATTGTCCGTATTGCGCTGGACACCTTTGGACCTCCGATCTACGTCCGCAAGGAGATCGTCCATAACCGCTACGTGGTCAATGAGCTTGCGGAGAAGGGCGCCATTTTCGTCGATAGCGTTGATGAGGTTCCTGAGGGCCAGCGCGTGATCTACAGCGCCCACGGCGTGGCCCCGGAAGTCCGCGAGAGCAGCGCCGTTCGCAAGCTGCGTGTAATCGACGCTACTTGTCCGCTGGTCACCAAGGTCCACGTGGAAGCCATCCGCTTCGCCAAAGAGGGACACTCGCTCATCCTCATCGGCCATCGCGATCACGACGAAGTCATCGGCACCATGGGCGAGGCTCCTGAAGCTACCCAGGTTGTGGGGAGCGTGGAGGAGGTCGAGCGACTCCAGGTTCCCGATCCCAACCGTGTGGCCTACCTCACACAGACCACACTCAGTCTGGAAGAAACGCGAGAGATCCTCGTCGCTTTGAAAGCAAAGTTCCCCAACATCCAGGGTCCAGCGGCGCAGGACATCTGCTATGCCACCGAAAACCGCCAGACCGCCGTAAAGCATGTCGCCTCCGATGCGGACCTGTTGCTGGTAGTAGGCTCGGAAAACAGTTCCAACTCCAACCGCTTAGTAGAAGTCGCCCAAAACCTCGGTACCCGCTCTTATCTCATCGACAACTACCACGGCATCCGTCCGGAATGGCTCGAAGGCACGCGCACCGTGGCGCTCACTGCGGGCGCCTCCGCCCCGGAAATTCTGGTGGAAGAAGTCATTCAGTTCCTGCGCGGCAAAGGCTTCGCCAACGTACAGGAAGTCGAAGTCATGCCCGAGAATGTCCGCTTTGGGCTGCCGCCTGAACTGGTCGAGTCCATCGGCAGCGCTCCTCGCGATGCCCAGTTGAGTGTGAGCGCGCGGGAGTAGGCATGCACGACCTTCACGGCCCCCATGTATCCCCGGGGAAGAAAGACCTGCATTCCCGAGTTGGAGCTGCTACAAGCGGGGCACAGGTTTGGCTGTTTTCCAGGCAGCACGAGCAAGGCTACTGGTGTGGCGAACTGGAAGCCGATACCACGCTGGAATCCGACTACATCCTGATGCACAAGCTTCTCGGGACCGGCGATCCCGGGAAGATGCGCAAGGCAGCGCGCTGGATCATCTCACACCAGAACCCGGATGGCGGCTGGCCCATCTACGAAGGCGGTCCTTCCGAAGTCAGTGCCTCCGTGAAGGCTTATTTTGCCCTCAAGTTGATGGGCTATAGCGTTGGCGACCCCGTGCTCGCGCAGGCTCGCAATTGCATCGAAAGCCTGGGTGGCGTTACCAGCGTCAACACCTACACCAAAATCTACCTGTGCTTCTTCGGCCAGTATGACTGGGATGCTGTCCCCGCCATTCCCCCGGAGATCGTGCTGTTCCCCAACTGGTTCTGGTTCAACATCTACGAAATTTCTTCGTGGTCGCGGGCCATCTTCATTCCGCTCGCCATCGTTTACGCCAAAAAGCCGTTCAAGAAAATTCCCGTAGAACAGGGCGTCCAGGAGTTGTTCCCTGGCGGGGATATGCACCTGTCGAAGCTCCATCTCAAGTGGTCGTCGAAACTCCTTAGCTGGCGCAATTTCTTTCTCTTCTTCGACCGTATGACGCACTGGTTCGAGTTCGTCCATGTGCGCCCGCTGCGCTCCCTGGCGCTCAAAAAAGCCGAGCGCTGGCTGCTGGAGCGCTTCGAATCCAGCGACGGACTCGGCGCAATTTACCCGGCGATGATGAATGCCATTATTGCCCTGCGTTGCCTTGGGTATTCTGTCGACGATCCCCAGCTCATCCGCGCCATGGATGAGTTCGAAGCGCTCGGCATTGAAGAAGCCGATACTTTCCGGATGCAGCCCTGCAAGCCTCCCGTCTGGGACACCGCGTACGCGCTCTTCGCGCTGGCAGAATCCGGAATACCGGGAAACGATCCCCGCATGCTGCGCGCAGCTGACTTCCTGTTGCAAAAGCAGGTCACGCGCAAAGGCGACTGGGCAGTAAAGGTGCGTAATGTCCAGCCAGGCGGCTGGTATTTCGAGTTCAACAATGAGTTCTATCCCGACGTGGATGACACCGCTCAGGTGCTGCTCGCACTTGGGCACGCGGATCATCCTAACCAGCGCTATCTCCGCGAGACCATGGACCGTGCCGTTGCCTGGTTGCTCGCCATGCAGTGCCGCAATGGTGGCTGGGCTTCATTCGATCGTGACAATACTAAGATGATGTTCCAGTACATCCCGTTCGCCGATCACAACGCCATGCTCGATCCGCCAACCGTGGACATTACCGGGCGGGTACTGGAAATGCTGGCGGTCTGCGGTTATACCCGGGAGCATCCCGCGGTACGCCGCGCCATTCGTTTCATCCTGAAAGAGCAGGAACCCGACGGCGCATGGTTCGGGCGCTGGGGAGTGAACTACATCTACGGCACCATGTGCGCCCTGCGCGGACTGGAAGCCATTGGCGCCGACCGCAACGAACCCTACATTCAGCAGGCTGCCGAGTGGCTCCGCATGGTGCAGAACCCTGATGGCGGCTGGGGGGAATCCTGCGCCTCTTATGACGATCCGCGCACCCGTGGCGTGGGACCCAGCACTGCCTCCCAGACCGCATGGGCGATTCTCGGACTACTCTCCGCAGGAGACTTGCGCAGCGGCTCGGTCGCACGCGGCATCGAATATCTATTGAATACCCAGGCCATGGATGGCTCATGGCGCTACCCGCAGTACACTGGTACGGGGTTCCCTCGGGTGTTCTACTTGAAGTACCACCTGTATTCGCAATACTTCCCGCT